>JAKQEI010000013.1 GCA_029573495.1 Bacteroidota bacterium
TTTCACCACCGTGGCCATACGCCTGGTGAAGGACTTCCGTTCACCCTCGACGCCGTTCCGGACTTCGGAATAATTGAAGCGATAATCGACCACATAACGCTTGCTGTTCGGACCCGAGGTCCAGTTCAGTTCAAAGGCACCGTAGTCACCGCCGTTGATCAGGTTGATCGGTACGGTCACGAATTGATCTGCCGATTGGAACTCAAAGTTGCTTGTTACCGAGGTGGTCGCGGATATGGTCTCCCCTTTGATACCCAGCTCCACACTGTACTCACTCTCATCATCGAGGTACAACCGGTAGTAGATGCTGCCGTTCCCCGTGTTCAACGGGATCGAATCCCTGAAATCATCTTTGAAGTAGTACAGGCGCTGGTCGGGGCTGTAGAAGGTGCCCGGTTCGCGGCTACTGATGAGCGTATCGCGCAGTGGGAAGGTGCCCAGGACCTGTCCATTCTTCCGGCGCACGACCCGGCGGTAGTCAAAGGCATCCGCGTTCCATTCGTTCGAATCCTGCACCTGGGCATAGACCAACGCATCCCCGTCACCCAGGAAACCCTTGTTGATCCGGATCAGTTGAACGCTGTCCCGCATGTTCAGCAGACCTTCGACCACGGTGATGTTCTTGTAGTCCGCATTGATGTCCAGATCGGTGCTGCAGGCAGCGAGAAGGGCACAGGAGGCGAGGATGGAAAGCGTTCGTGGCATCTATTCGGGATACGAAGCGTCAAAGATAGCCGTCCGCCCACAGCGGGTTCGCCGCTCACCAAGTCGATGGTCCCGTTCCTGAAGGAGCTGCGGCCTTGCACCGGGCTGGACCGGGCCCCGTAGCTTTACCCCATGAGCACCGGAGCCGCGAACGCCAAGCGCGTGACCACCCATACCCTGCAGGAGATGAAGGCGCAAGGCCAACGGATCTCCATGCTCACCGCCTACGATTATTCGCTGGCCCGGCTGGTGGACGGGGCGGGGGTCGATGTGATCCTGGTGGGTGACAGTGCCAGCAATGTCATGGCCGGTCACGAAACGACCCTGCCCATCACCCTTGATCAGATGATCTACCACGCGGCTGGTGTGGTGCGCGGTAGCTCCCGTGCCTTGATCGTCGTGGACCTGCCCTTCGGCACGTATCAGGGCAACTCGAAGGGGGCGCTCAACTCGGCCATCCGTATCATGAAGGAGAGCGGAGCGCACGCGGTGAAACTGGAAGGCGGGCGGGAAGTGATCACCTCCATCCAGCGCATCCTCACCGCGGGCATCCCTGTCATGGGCCATCTAGGGCTGACCCCGCAGAGCATCTATAAGTTCGGGACCTACGTGGTGCGGGCCAAGGAGGAGGAGGAGGCGGAACGACTTCGCTCGGACGCGCGGCTCCTCGAAGAGGCCGGGTGCTTCGCCATTGTACTCGAGAAGATCCCTGCCAAACTGGCCAAAGAGGTGGCGACGAGTGTGAGCATTCCCGTGATCGGCATCGGAGCCGGCAACGGGGTGGATGGTCAGGTACTGGTGCTACACGACATGCTCGGCATCAACAAGGAGTTCAACCCGCGCTTCCTGCGCCGCTATGCTGATCTGCACCAGGTCATCACGGACGCGGTCTCCAGCTACATCACCGATGTCCGTTCGCTCGACTTCCCAAACGCCGACGAGCAGTACTGAACCGGCGGCGATCCGGATCCTTTGGTCGGACGAGTTCGTCGTGGCCGCCCTCAAGCCGTCAGGGCTGCCTGTGCAGCCGGATCCGACCGGCGATCCGGACCTCTTGAGCCTGTTGCGAGATCAGTTGAGGGAGCCTGCCCTTCAACTTGTCCACCGGCTCGACCGACCGGTGAGCGGGGTGGTGCTCTTCGGGAGGACCCCTCAAGCCACCGAAGGATTGAACCACCAGTTCCGGCAACGGTCGGTCCGCAAGGTGTATCGGGCCATCGTAGAGGGAAGGGTGGACGAGCCCGGTGAGTTGCACGGCGTGCTCCGCCATGATCCCCGGCGAAGGAGGTCCAACGTCTCGACGGACCCGGATCGCGGCACCGCCGGGATGCTCCGTGTGCGGCCTTTGCACCTTGGCGAGCGCTATACCCTGCTGGAGGTCGAACCGGATGGCGGTGCCTTCCACCAGATCAGGGCGCAGTTGAGCGCTGCGGGGTGGCCTATCAAGGGCGATGTCAAGTATGGGGCGCGGCGGGGGGAGAAGGATAGGAGCATCCATCTGCATGCCTGCGCCATCACATTCGTTCATCCGGTGACGGGGGTATCCATGACCGTTGATGCGCCGGTGCCAGCGTCGGGATCGTGGCAGGTACTGGCTCGCACTGGCGGGTCCGGTCAGAACGATCGCGGCCTGGCGATGTAGAGGGTGGTCGAGGTGCCGGCCACGGAGATCCGATCGAATCCGGTCGTGTAGCCGCCAGTCACGAAACGCCTCCACTCGGGGTCCGCCGCGAACCGTGGGTCCCGCTCCAGACGTGGAGAGGCTACAATGACGTTGATGTGATGCAGCCGCAGATGGTCGTACAGTCCCAGGTCCTTGTCTTGTGCGGGAATACGGACCGATCCAGCGGGCAGATAGGTCGCATAGCCGCCATCGGCATCGAGGATCACCAGGGGTGCCGGCAGGTCAAGTTCCCTCAATGCATGGATCGTAGTCAGGACCGGTCGTCCGGGTGTGCCGAGTGGTCGGCCGAGGAAGAGCACGATGATCGCGACGGCGATGGCTGCCAAGGTGCGCTGTGGCCAGGGGAGGTCATCGGAACGGTCAGGGAACAAGGCGGCCATCAAGGGAATGATCGCCAGTGCAAGCGGAAAGAGCAGGTAGTGCTGCCGTGGATGGATGATGATCGCGGCGAGGATGGCTGGGGCGGACAAGGCCGCGATGATCCATGGCAATGGAATGGATGACGAACGCTCTCCCCGTTGCCGGGAGATCATGGCCCAACAGAGGGCGCCGAAGAGGAGGCCCAACAGCAGAGCTGCCTTCCGGTCGAGGCGCGCACCCGCAGGCAGCACCATCCTGCCGATCGTCGGGGCCATTTGGCGCAGGTTCCTGCCGATGTGCCAGGCGATACGATCGGGTGCATGGCCCATCGCGGTGGACAAGTTGCTGGTGGTGCCGAGCTCACGCGCTGCGATCGTCTCCCAGCTGGTCCATGCATCGTTGGCATCGTCGTCGGCCTCGATCCGGTTCAACGCGTAGTGCTGGCCGAAGGCCACCATGCCCCGTCCATGACCGAAAGGACTACCCAGCCCGAGCGTCAAGGCGATCCCGACCATGACGGATACCCCGAAGGGTACGAACGAGTACGGCTCCCGCCTGCGCTTTCTTCCCATGAGATCGATGATCCAGAGAACCCCGATCCCTGCTACGCTCAGCGCCAATTCCGGACGGACGTACACTGCGATGAGAACGGAGCAGAGCAGATAGGCCCACCCTCGATCAAGCGATCGTGCTCCGGCCTGTGACCAAAGTCCCGCCAGCAGGATGATCAACGCGAAGACCGACACCCGCGGCCAGTTGAGGACGTTGAGGGTGGAGACCAGGACGAAGAGCGTCACGACCAATGAAGCGGTCAGCGAAGTGCCGAGCCTGCGCAGCACCATGAAGAGCGCGAAGGGGAACAGTGCGATGGTGATGCCAAGGCTTGCGAAATAGCGATCGACGGGGTCCGACCAGAACACCTGTAACACCCGATACCACATGGAATACACGGGCCCCATGTCCGCCGTGGGCGATCCTGCCTCATCGATCGCGGCGCCGCGCTGGAGATAGGCGGTCTCATCGTACAAGCCGATGTCCAGCCGCTGGGTGCAGTACACCGCGACGCTCACGCAGATGGCTGCCAGCACGAGCCTGACCCAGTGCTCCAGGCCCCGTCCACCCAAGGCGCCGTACTTCTTGATCGGAGAGGTCATCGCCGTGTGGTCAGCAAGGTAGTCGGCGTTGCGGTTCACATCGGATCCACGTCCGTCACGAGCTGCACGGCGCTGTGGGAAGGATCGCCGAACACACGGTCGATGGTGTCGCGAAGGAACTCCTTGTCGGCGTGATGGGAGGAACGGGCCAGTTTCACGAGCAAGCGACGCAGGTGCTTGTCGCGGATGCGCGAGACCACCGGGATCTCCGGTCCCAGGACGAGATCGCCGAAGCGAGGGCGCAGGGCAAGGGCCAGTTCGTGTGCGGTCCGTGCGACCTTCTCCTCCGATCGGTGCTTCAAGGTGAGCTGGACCAGCCGCATGAAGGGCGGGTAGCCATGCGCCCGCCGATGCTCCAGTTCACGCCGGTACATGCCTTCCACATCGTGCTCCACCACCAGTTCCAGGATGGGGTGTTGAACGTCCTGCGCCTGGATGATCACCATGCCAGCCGTCTTCCGCCGTCCGGAACGACCCGCCACCTGCGCCATCAACTGGAAGGCCCGTTCATGCGCACGGAAGTCCGGGAAGCGCATCAGGTTGTCCGCGTTCAGGATGGCGACCGTGCTCACATGGTCGAAGTCGAGGCCTTTGGTGACCATCTGCGTGCCCACCAGGATGTCCACCGCGCCCTGGCCGAAGTTGGTGAGGATGCGGTCCAGCGCATGTTTGCCGCGCGTGGTGTCCTGGTCCATCCGGGCGATGCGCGCCTCAGGGAAGAGCCCCGCCAATTCCTCCTCGATCTTCTCGGTGCCGAAGCCCAGCATGCGCAACCGCGGACTGGCGCATTGTTCGCATTTCGTGGGCGGTGGATAGTGCCGCCCGCAATAATGGCAGCGCAGTTGATGCTGGTACTTGTGATAGGTGAGGCTCACATCGCATTGGTCACACTGCGGTATCCAGCCGCAGCTCTCACATTGCCAAACGGGTACGTAGCCCCGTCGGTTCTGGAACACGATCACTTGTTCGCGTTTGTCCAGTGCCTGCTGGATGTGGGTGACCAGCGTCTCCGTGAAGTGCCCATGCATGGACTTTCGACGTGCTGCATCACGCAGGTCCACGCGTGTGATCACGGGCATCCGCACGTCGCCGAAGCGGACGAGTAGTTCAACCGAACCGTATTTCCCGGTGTGCGCGTTGTGCATGCTCTCCATGCCCGGTGTGGCCGAACCCAGCAGCACCTTGGCGCGGTGTAGACCTGCCAGGACGATGGCCATATCCCGGGCATGGTACCGAGGCGCTGGTTCATGCTGTTTGTAGCTCGGGTCGTGCTCCTCGTCCACAACCACCAAGCCGAGCCGTTTGAAGGGAAGGAAGACCGCCGAACGTGCACCCACCACCACGGCGGGCCGGTCCTCCCCGAGGCAGCGCAACCACAAGGCGGTGCGCTCGTGCTGCGCCATGCGCGAGTGGAACACGGCCACATCCTCGCCGAAACGTGCGCGCAGGCGTGCGATGATCTGGGTGGTGAGCGCGATCTCGGGGAGCAGGTACAGCACCTGCTCATCACGGGCCATGGTCTCCATGATCAGGGTGGTGTACAGTTCCGTCTTCCCGCTTGAGGTGACGCCGCGCAGCAGGACGACCTCATGAGCGGTGAAGGCCTCCTTCACCTGGTCGAGCGCCTGTTGCTGTGCGGTGGAGAGCGTGGGAGCGATGACAGGCCCGAGGTCGGGGTCCGGCCTACCTTCCTCGCGCTCGTAACGCTCGAAAAGGCCCTTCTTCACCAATTGCTCCACCACTGCGGAGGTGCTTCCGCTCACGTGGATCAACTTGGCGCGCGGCACTTCCTTGGGTCGGTCCGTCAGGCATTGGCTCAACTCCACGAAACGCATCAGGACCTCGAGCTGCTTCGGTGCCTTCTCCAACCGATCGAACCAACCGTGCAGCGAGGTCTCACCCGACTGTCCAGGTGCCAGCCGGATGTAGGCCGTCATACGCGGCTTGTGGTCGGCCTTCAACTGCTCTTCAAGCAGCAGGGCGCCCTGGTCCATGAGGCGCTTCACCACGGGCATGGGATCCTTCAACCCCAACAGTTCACCCGCCTGCTCCAGCGTGAGCACCTGGCCTTCCTCCAACGCGTTCAACAAGAAGACGGCGCGCTCCTGACCCTGCAGTTCCCTGCCCACATCGGGCCCGGCGACCAGTCGTGTTTCGCTCGTCAGGTTGAGCTGGGCGGGCAACGCGGCGATCATCACCTCACCGAGCGTGCACATGTAATGGGCCGACATGCGCTCCCACAGTTCGAGCTGTTGCGGCAACACGATGGGCGTGGCATCAAGCACGGATAGGATGAAGCGCGCCTTTCGATCTGCAGGCAGGTTCGTGTGCAGCTTGTGCACCACGGCACCGTACAGCTTCCGTCCACGACCGAACGGCACCACCACACGCATGCCCGGCATCACGGTCATTCCATCCGGAACGGCATAGGTGAAGGTGCCCGGAACGGCAAGTGGAAGGATGACCTCGGCGTACACGTTGATCGCTGAAAGCACAAAGGTGATCGATGAACGGATCATCGGTCGCTTGGTGGAAGGCAGGTGCGTGCTGGGACGAGGAACGGCAAGCAACATTCAGGCGTGCGGTCCTGTCATACTAACATGAAGCGGAAGAAGGCGGTGTTCGATCTTGCGGCGGCCAAGGCACGTCGCATCCCGGAGGAGCGGGGTAGGGAAGGGGAGCGCGACCTGTATGACCTGAGCACCCCGCTCTGGCACAAGTATTACGAGCAGGTGCGCAAGAGCATCCGCTTTCCCCGGTATTACAAGCACGAACTGAACTGGTAGGTCCCACCGGTCCACAGCCGGCTGTTCACGAGGCCTTCCCGGGGGAGCGATGGTGTGGCGCCGAGCCCTCTACTTTTCACCCCATGACCGCACCTTCCCATACCCGGGCGGCGGTGTTCGTCCTGGGTGCGCTGTTCTTCCTGTTCGGGTTCACCACCTGGATCAACGGGCCGCTCATCGGCTATCTGAAGATCATCTGTGAGCTGAAGGACGGTGCGGAACCGTTCTACGTCACCTTCGCCTTCTATATCGCCTACTTCGTGACCGCGCTGCCCATGTCCGCCGTGCTGCGGAGCACCGGGATGAAGAAGGGGATGATGTATGGTCTCATGACCATGGCCGTCGGGGCCGTGCTCTTCATACCTGCGGCGCAAGGCCGGTCCTATGGTCTGTTCCTGACCGGGTTGTTCGTCATCGGTACCGGTTTGTCCCTGCTCCAGACCGCGAGCAATCCATACATCACCGTGGTCGGGCCCATCGAGAGCGCCGCTTCACGGATCAGCATCATGGGGATCTGCAACAAACTGGCGGGTGTGCTTGCTCCCCTCATTCTTGGTGCGGTACTGCTGGGTGACGCATCCACCTTGCAGACCGATCTGGCCGAACTCGATGGAGCCGGGCATGCCGCGCGTTTGGATGAACTCGCTCAACGCGTGATCGTGCCCTACTCCGTCATGGCGGTGGTGCTCTTCGCACTCGGGCTCATGGTCCGTTCCTCTCCATTGCCGGAGATCGATGCCGAAGTGGAATCGGCGGGGGAGCGAGAGGCGACCGGTGGGGTGATGCGCCATCCCACCCTGGTGCTCGGGGTGCTTGCGCTTTTCCTGTACGTGGGTGTGGAGGTGATGGCCGGTGACACGATCGGCCTATACGGCCAGTCCCAGGGCATGCCGATGGAGCGAACGGCGCACTTGACGAGCTACACGCTTGCGTGGATGGTGGTCGGCTACATCATCGGGGTGTTCGGCATCCCGCGCTGGTTCAGTCAATCGCAGGCGCTGGCGGGTTCGGCGGTGCTCGGCTCCCTGTTGACCATAGCGGCCGTGCTGCTGGATGGCACGTTGAGCGTGTATTGCATCGCTGCCCTCGGGTTGGCGAACGCATTGGTGTGGCCGGCCATCTGGCCACTGGCCATCCAGGGGCTCGGGCCGCACACCAAGACGGGAAGCGCCTTGTTGATCATGGCGATCGCCGGTGGTGCCCTGCTCCCCTTGGTCTATGGGGAATTGTCCGCAACCCCGGCCGTGGGTCCGCAGCAAGCCTACTGGATCATGTTGCCGTGCTACCTTTTCATCGGCTGGTACGCACTTCGCGGATCGCGGATGCGCCAGTGGTAGGAACCGTGGAAGGGCTATCCCGTAGAACTGTTGAAAACTGCTGGAAGGCCTTGGAGGTCAGCCCTGACCCCACCCGTACCTTCGGCACCCGGAACCTGTAATCTTCCGCGCCGCACATGTTCGTGTCATCCCCTTCGAAGATCGCCTTGGGCCTTGGCCTGGGCTTGTTCCTTGCCGCCTGTGGCGGATCCGACCATCAGTCCGACCAGCCAAAGACGGATACCCTCGCGGTGGATACGACCCCGAAGGAGACCGAATTACTGAATGTCGGTGGCCGCATCTTCAGCATTCCCTCTCCGGTCCAGACCGCCCTGGCCATGCGCAAGGCCGGCCTGAAGTACCAGAAGGAATTGACCGCACCGCTTGAGAGTGCCGAGGCTGTTGTGGGCAAGACCGCACAAAGCGCGCTGTTGGGCATCTACGGAGCCGATCTGGCATACGCCACCGTGCACAAGGACGGTCAGCGGGCCATGGCCACGATGCAGGCCATCGAGAAGGTCGGCAGCAAACTGGAGCTCACGAATTCCTTTGATCGCGCCTTGCTCGACCGCTTCAAGTCGAACCTGGGCAGTGAGGACAGCCTGCTCCAGTTCAGTGGGGTGGCTTTCCGCGCGGCGGACCAATACCTGAAGGAGAACCAACGCCACGACGTGAGCGCGCTGGTGCTCGCCGGTGGTTGGATCGAATCACTCTACCTCACCATCTCAGACCCCGCCGCCGCGAGCGATCAGTCCATCGTGAACCGCATCGGCGAACAGAAGAACTCACTGAACGCGCTGGTCGAACTTGTCCAGGCCAGTGATGTGGAGGGTGGTGCCGAAAAGGTGGTCAGCGGCTTGAAGGAGCTGCAATCCCTCTTCGGTCAGGTGACAAGCACCTATACCTACCAGGAGCCGGTCACCGACGCCGGCAAGAAGACCACCTTCATCAACAGCACGAGTTCCGTCACCCTCCCGGCCGATCAGCTGAAGGCCATCGTGGCCAAGGTGACGGACATCCGCAACATGATGCTCGCCTGAACCATGCGCAGGACCCTTCTCATCCTCAGTCTTTCCGCTTCTGTCGCCGGTTCGGCGCAGGAATTGTGCGGCACGATCGCCGATCGCTGTGAGCAGCACATCACCAAGCAGTACATACCCGACGGTCAATTCTATCGGGCGCTGTTGCAGGGTGATGAAATGGCCGAGTTCAACCTCACCCTGTTCGGTGGCACCACATACCGGGTGGCCGCCTGCAGCGGGGATGCTGATGGCATCCTGGTGTTCAACGTGGTGGACAAGGACGGCAACGTCCTGTTCAGCAACAAGGACCAGGGCAACGCCCCTTATTGGGACCTCGCTGTCACCAACACCATCGATGTGAAGATGGAGGCGGCGCTGGATCCCACCAAGGCGGGCAGCGGCTGTGCCGTCATGCTCATCGGATTCAAGAAGTAGCGGGCTTCTCAGCACCGAACCTTTTGACGCCCCTCCCGTAAAGAGGGGCGCTCTTTTTGGCTCAAAGCCGGAAGGGGAGTGCTGGACGCATGAGCGAGAAGATACTCAAGGCCTTATTGCAGCTGTTCGCCATCATCGCCAAAGGCGATGCCGTGGGAGAGGGGGCGCGTCCGGACAACGCCGCCATTCTGGAGCGATTCCTGCGCAAGCAGTTCAGCACCGAGGTGGCCGCGGCCCACATGGCGCGCTACCAGGCCTTCGTGCAGGCCTTTCACGCCAGTGGCGGTCAGAGCCGTGCGGGCCGTAAGCGGACCTCGCTCAATTCGGTGAAGATCCTGAAGATCTGCACCCAGGTGAACGAGGAACTGAACCAACGCCAGAAGTTCGTGGTACTGGTGCATCTGTTGGAGTTCATCAACAGCAACGAGGAAGTGACCGATCAGGAGGCCGAGTTCGTGGCCACCGTGGCCGAGACCTTCAACATCACCCAGGACGATTTCGCCCGTTGTCGCCGCTTCGTGGAAGGCCAGGCGCAGCAGCGGGAGGATTCCGCCCACCTGCTGTACATCGATGCTGCGGTGAGCAGTGGGCAGCAACATGCCCGCCACATCCATGCCCATGGCCTGGAGGGTGAATTATGCGTCCTCCATGTTCCGAGCGTGAACCTCTATGTGATGCGGTACTCGGGTGCGGGTGAGGTGACCATGAACGGCCAGCGGATGGCACCCGACAGCCATTACGTGCTGAGCAACGGTACGAGCGTGAGGCCACCGAACGGCATCCCGATCTACTACAGCGACATCCTTTCTGCCTTCATGCAGAAGGGATCGCGTTCGCGCATCGTGTTCAAGGCCGATGCCATCGAGTACACCTTCCCCAACGGTCGCATCGGGCTGCATGAGCTGCGCCTGGCCGAAACGGGTGGCAAGCTCATCGGCATCATGGGCGGCAGCGGCAGTGGGAAGAGCACCCTGCTCAATGTCCTCAACGGCAACCTGAAACCGAGCCGTGGCCATGTGACGATCAATGGCATCGATGTGCATACCGAACGCGACCGTATCCGGGGTGTCATCGGGCACGTGAGCCAGGACGACCTGCTCATGGAGGAGCTCACGGTCTTCCAGAACCTTTTCTTCAATGCCAAGCTGAGCTTTGGCGATCAGACCGATGAGCAGGTGAGTGAGCGCGTGCTCCGCATGCTCCAGACCCTGGGCCTGTACGAGACGAAGGACCTGAAGGTGGGCAGCCCACTGGAGAAGACCATCAGTGGTGGTCAGCGCAAGCGATTGAACATCGCCCTGGAGCTGATCAGGGAACCCAGCGTACTGTTCGTGGATGAACCGACGAGCGGCCTTAGTTCGCGCGATTCGGAGAACATCATGGACCTGCTCAAGGAACTGGCCTTGAAGGGCAGGCTCGTATTCGTGGTGATCCATCAGCCGTCGTCGGACATCTTCAAGCTGTTCGATCGTCTGTTGCTCATGGACCAGGAGGGTCATCCGGTCTATCATGGCGACCCGGTGGATGCGGTGGTCTACTTCAAACGGGTCACCGGCCAGGTGAACAGCGAAGTAGGACAGTGCAGTGCGTGTGGCAACGTGAACCCGGAGCAGATCTTCAACATCCTCGAAGCCAAGCTTGTGGATGAGTACGGCAACGAGACGGATCAGCGACGCATCGGGCCGGAGGCCTGGAACGAGGTCTTCCGTGCACAGATGGAAGGGCGCGTGGCCCAGGTGGCCGATGAACGCAGTGTGCCGAAGAGCACCTTCGCCGTGCCCGATCGCATCCGTCAGCTGAAGGTCTACTTCCAGCGCGATCTGCTGAGCAAACTGGCCAACCGGCAGTACGTGCTGATCAACCTGCTGGAGGCGCCGGCGCTCGCCTTCCTCATGGCCTTCTTCCTGAAGTTCTACCGCACCGGCCATGGCACGGCGGGGGAGTACATCTTCCGACAGAACGACAACATCCCGCAGTACCTGTTCATCGCCGTGATCGTGGCGCTGTTCCTGGGTCTCACGGTCAGCGCGGAGGAGATCATCCGGGACCGCAAGATCCTGGCGCGGGAGAAGTTCCTTGACCTGAGCTGGATGAGCTACCTGTTCAGCAAGGTGGGCATCCTCTTCCTGATCTCAGCCATCCAGACAGGCCTCTTCGTCCTGGTGGGACACACCGTCCTCGATATCCAGGGGCAGCACCTGCAGCATTGGCTGCTCCTTTTCAGCACCTCCTGTTTCGCCAATGTGCTCGGCCTGAACGTGAGCGCCAGTTTCAACAGCGCCAAGGTGATCTACATCATGATCCCGGTGCTCATCATCCCACAGTTGCTATTCAGCGGCATCATCGTCAAGTTCGACAAGCTGCACCCTTGGTTCTCCTCGGAGCGCAGCGTGCCGGTCCTGGGCAACATCATGGCCTCGCGTTGGGCCTATGAGGGCATGGCGGTGACGCAGTTCATGGACAACCGCTACGAAAGGGAGTTCTACGCGCTGGATCAGCGCATGAAGACCGCCAATTGGAAGAAGGACCTCTGGGTTCGAGAGCTGGAGAACAGCATGGGCAATGTTGAACGCGTGCTCAATGGACATCCAGAGGGCGTGGACCTGGCCTATGAACTCGGGCTCATCCGCCGGGAGCTGGAGAAGGAGTCGGCCCAGCTGAAGGGCTTCGTGTTCGAACGTATGGCTGACCTGGACCCGCAACGCGTGGACCATGATGTCCTGGACGCTTTGAAGACCAGCTTGGACGTGTTGACCAGCCATTACCGGAACGTGTACCGGCAGGCTGAAGCTGCGAAGGAGGAGCGCATCGCGGCGATGACGAGCGATCCAGGGTCACGCGCGGCCTACTTCGCCCTGCTCGACGAATACCGCAATGAGAGCCTGTCCGATGTGGTGACCAACAAGAACGATGTGAACGTGATCGTGGCCGACCAGGGCGAGCTGGTGCAGAAGAGCGATCCTATCTACCTCGAGCCGATGCGCAGTGGTTTCTTCGGGGCGCACTTCTACGCACCGGCAAAGTGGTTCGCTGGTATGCGGATCCCCACGCTCTGGGCCAACGCACTCGTGCTCTGGGCCATGGCCCTCGCGCTCGCGCTCACGCTCTACTTCGAGTTGTTCCCGCGACTGTTACGAATGATCCCGACCAAGGGGTCGCACTGATCCGACACGGAGGCCATGGATCGGTCACCAGCGGTCCACCGCTACTGATCCCCGCCGTCCACCTCCTCGATCTGGATCATCTTGAAGGGGATGTTGATGATGCCCGCGTAGTCCTCGCCGGCCTCCAACATGTCTTCATCGTCGGCCTCGTAGTGCCAGAGCACGGTGACCTCGTTCCCCGTGGCGCGCACGCCTTCCAGCTTCTTGAACAGGTCCAGGATGCACTTCGACGAACTTGTGTTGAAGTACTCCAGCTGCACGTGCAATGCGGTCTTGGGCTGCGGGGAGCGGCCGTACTTGTCAAGCCAATCGATCAGCGGCTTGTAGAAGTCGATCGAGTTCTCCGGTATGGATCGTCCCCTCAATTCCAGGAATCCGGTCTCGGGGTCGAAGTTCACGGTGGGTGTCTTGGGGCTTCCTTCCAGGATCAGGGCTGACATGGTGCTTCGATCTAATTGGTCACGTTCACATTGAGGCTGAAGAAGGCCTTGTCCTTGTCGTAGGGCACGAAGCCGTACTCGAGCTTACCTCCGCTCTTGCGCGCGATGTCGATCATCCCCAGGCCACCACCACCCTTGGCCGAGTAGGTGCCATCGGCAAGTGTCTCGCGATAGAACTCGCGAAGTTGATCGGGTGGCAGGGCGTTGATGCGGTCGAGATGATCCTTCAAGCGGTCCATATCGGCACCGGCCATGAAGTTGCCTGTCAGGACCTGATAGCCCTGGTCGGCCTGGGCTATCATCACCACGCCATGCGGTTGGTCGGTGGAATGGACCGTCCCGCCCTGGAACGTGATGTTCGCATTGTGGTGGAACAGGTTCTGCAGGCATTCCATCACGACATTGAAGACCCTCCGGCGTGTGCGCTGGTCCGGCTCCAGGCCCCCCATCTTGCGTTCAACGGCGCCCAGGAGCGCGGTGATGAGGTCGGTCGAGAGCGGGCCCTGGAACGAGAGCATCACCCGATGGCGCTCCAACTCGTCGTATAGGTCATGGATCGTCTGCAACATCAGGTGGCGCGATATGACTGCCTCACAAAGAACATCACCCTGCCCGGGGCTTCGGGGACCTTGTTGGCCGGAGTTATCCACTGAATTGTCAACCCGCATCATCGCGGTACTTTCGCGGTTCAAGCCATGGGCTGGTTCAAGCATTGGTTCGGCACCCGTTACTACACGTTGCTCTACGGGCATCGTGATGAGGAGGACGCGCGGCAGTGGGTCGATGCGATCCTCGACCGATGGGACCCTCCCCCCGGCTCAGCCTTGCTGGACCTGGCTTGTGGGCGTGGTCGGCATGCCGCCTTCTTCGCGGAGGCCGGGTTGAAGGTCACCGGCCTTGATATCTCGGAGTCCAGCATCCAGGAAGCCAAGGAACATGTGCCGGATGCCGACTTCGTGGTCCATGACATGCGGGAACCCTTCCGGCCAGGTACCTTCGATGCGGTCTGTTGCCTGTTCACCAGCCTGGGCTATTTCGACGACATCGCCGATGACCGTGCTGTGTTCCGTGCGGTGCTTGATGCCTTGAAGCCGGGTGGTCGCTTCGTACTCGACTTCATGAACACGGGAGCCGTCCTACGCGATCTGGTGGCCGAGGAGCATCTGCGCAAGGAGGGGGTCGAATTCGCCATTAGACGTTCATGTGACCGTGGTGTGCTCGTGAAGTGCATCACCGTGCACGACGGAGCCGACTCGCATCGCTTCGAGGAAAGGGTACAGGCCCTCACCCCGGAACAGCTGGAGACCATGGCCCTGGAGACGGGCTTTGAGGTGGAGGCACGGACCGACGGTCCAGACCTCGTTCCATTCGACCCGGTGCGATCACAACGTTTCGTCCTCTGGATGAGGAAACCAGCTACATGACCCTGACCACCGTACTCGCGTTCTTCCTGCTTCCGCTCCTGGCCGGTGCCTTGGTGAAGGTCCTTCGACCCGAGGCGAAATGGCTGCGCTTGCTCCTGTCCTTCAGTGGGGCCTTCCTGCTCGGTGTGGTCTTCCTGCATATGCTACCGGAGCTCTATGAGGAGGAGGGTGGCCGGATCGGCGTGTGGATACTCGGTGGGTTCCTCCTGCAGGTGGTGCTGGAGTTCTTCAGCCATGGTATCGAGCACGGACACATGCACTTCCACCCAGGTAAGGCGCTTCCGCTGGTCACACTGGCCAGTCTGTGTCTGCATTCCTATGCGGAAGGCATCCCCTTCGCCGACCCGGATGTCGCCGGTGACATCCCGTTCCTCGTGGGTGTGCTGCTGCACAAGATGCCCATGGCCATCGCACTTGCCACCGTGCTTCTGCGCTCCGGTACCGGGCATGCCTCGAGTTGGACCATGCTGGTGGTCTTCGCCCTGGCGGCACCGCTCGGTATCGGCACTGGTCTGCTGTTGGGCGGGGGTGAAGGCCACGCCTTCCTGCACGATATGCTGGGGCTGGCGATCGGTATGTTGCTGCACATCAGCACGACCATCATCTTCGAAAGCGCACCGGAGCACCGGTTCAACGCTGCGCGCTTCGTAGCCGTGTTGTTGGGCGCAGGCCTGGCCTTGTTATCACTCCATTGAATAATTCCTTGCAAGAACACAATAGGTCGATCCGGATCCCGTTACTTTGTGGCGCAAAGTACTTTGTGAATGAACGAACAGGATCCCACTCGCGAGCTCGCCCACATCCGTGGTCTGATGGAGCGCAGCACCCGTTTCCTCAGTCTCAGCGGCCTCAGTGGTGTGGTGGCCGGTGCGGTGGCCCTGGCCGGTGCCGCCCTTGCCCGCTTCCACATCAACGAGGCGTTGGCCCCGGACGCCGATCCGCTTACCTATGACCTGCAACGTGCACCGCTACCGCTTGACGACCTGCGCTTGACCCTGATCCAGGACGCGTTGCTCGTTCTTGTACTGGCCCTGGTGGGTGCGTTCTGGTTCACCTGGCGTCGCAGCCGGCGAACCGGTCAGCATATGTGGGACGCGAGTGCGCGCCGCCTGATGGTGAACATGCTGGTGCCTTTGGGTGCGGGTGGCCTTTTCTGTCTCGCGCTGTTCTATTACGGCCTGCCCGGTCTCGTGGCACCGGCCACCCTCGTCTTCTACGGGCTGGCGCTGTTGAACGCGAGCAAGTACACCCTGGATGAGATCAGGTGGTTGGGCTTGAGCGAACTGGCACTCGGCCTGATCTCGCTGCTCTGGCTGGAGGCCGCCCTGCTCTTCTGGGCCATTGGTTTCGGTGCTGTGCACATCCTCTATGGTGGCGTGATGTACCTGCGTCACGAACGCAACGGATGATCGAGGATCTGAACAAGGCTTTCGAGAGCCGGGTGCGCCTTGGCATCATGGCCGTGCTCGTGGTGAACGAGTGGGTGGACCACGCCCGGTTGAAGGAACTGTTGGGTGTGACGGACGGTAACCTGGCCAGCCATCTCGGCGCATTGGAGGAACTCAAGTATGTGCAGGTGCGGAAGCGCTTCGTAGGCAAGCGACCCAATACGAGCTACCGGACCACCGTTACCGGCGCAAAGGCCTTCCAGGAGCACCTGTCCGCCATCGAACGCCTGATCCAACCGAACACACCACGAACAACGACCTGACCATGACCGCCAACACCGGATCGATCACCTCGCCGCGCAACACGTGGATCCCTCTGCTCACCATCGTCATCGCCACGGCCCTCTTCGATCTGCTGTTCTGGCGGAAGGCACCAGGCCTGAACGTACCGCTGTTCACCCTGGGCGTGGTGCTCCTGCTCTTGCTGCTGGTGGGCTGGCAGAGCTTGTCCTCCGCTGCGCGATGGGCCATGGCCGGAGCGTTGGTGGCCGCTGGGATGGTCTTCGTCCACGACAGCATCGTATCGAACATCGCTGCCTTCGCGGCCCTTGCGGTGGCTGCCGCCCTGGCCAGGGAGGGGCGACTCCGATCCCTCGGATTCGCTGGTCTGCAGGCGTTCGCATCCTTCTTCATCACGCCGATCATGGCCCTTGCCCGGTTGGACCGGTTGGTGCCCGCGGCTGGAGTGCCCAGGCAAGGCTGGCGTTGGATCAAGCTCGGAGTGCTGCCTGCTGCCTTGCTGCTGTTGTTCACGCAGCTCTATCGGGGGGGCAATCCCCGCTTCGACGCGCTGACCGCCGGTTTCATGAACGCGTTCTTCGATGCGATCAGCGAACTGCTCGAACGGTTGTTCACGGCACACACCCTCTTCGTCCTTTTCGGAGCGGTGATCTGCGCATCCCTGCTCATCAAGCTGATGCCGGATACGCTGGTGACGATCGAGGAACGCTTCACGGATGCACTGCGCCGGATCCGCGTGAAACGACCTCATTGGCTGGAGCCTTTATCCATGGATCCGCTGGAGCGTGAGCGGCGCATGGGCATGATCCTGCTCATCGCCGTGAACGGCCTGCTGACCGTGGTGAACGTGATCGACATCAACTGGATCTGGTTCGGCTTCGAGGTGCCGAAGGACTTCAGCTTGAAGCAATTCGTCCACGAAGGCACCTGGCTGCTGATCGTCAGCATCCTGCTCAGTATGCTCATCCTGATGTGGCTCTTCCGCCGCAACCAGAACTTCTACTGGCGCAGCAAGGGATTGCGGGTCCTTGCCTTCGTGTGGATCGCGCAGAACTTCATCCTGGGCATCTCGGTCTTCCTGCGCAACTACCACTACATCTCCTTCCACGGACTGGCCTACAAGCGGATCGGTGTGATCGTCTTCCTCGCGCTCGTGCTGGTCGGATTGATCACGCTGTTCGTGAAGGTGCGTGATCGGAAGAGCCTTTTCTTCCTGGCCCGGGTCAATGCCTGGGCGGCCTTCGCGGTCCTTATCGGCCTTTCCACCGTGGATTGGGACAGCGTGATCGTGCGCTTCAACCTCGCGCATTGGAACCAGGGCGAGATCGACGTGGACAATTACCTCGTGATGAGCGACAAGGTCCTTCCTCTCTTATATGCCGACATCGACAAGGTGGAAGCCCAGATGGAACAACACAAGCACAACGCCGTGCGCTGGGTGGACAACCTCGACATCGGCACGTTCCGACGAGCGCTGGATGTGAAACGCGTGCACTTCGAGCAGCGGTACGAGGACCTCTCCTGGCAGGAGTTCAACCTGGCCGATCGTCGCACGGCAAGGCTTCTGGCCGAAGTGGATTGAATGGAGCAGAAGCTGATGACGAACAGGAAGGATATCACGATCATCCGCCGTTGGCTGGCCTTCTTCATGCTGGCCTTGCTCTTCAGTGGGCTCACGGCCGTGCCGTTGGAATGGGGCACGAACTGGCTGGCAAGCACGACGCGTTCCTGGGGAGGCACATGGAGCACCTGGGTGGACGATGTGGCCTCTGCGGTCGCCCAGGTCGCGGAGATCCATCCGGCACTCTTCTACGGGACGGACTGGCTGGCCTTCGCACACGTGGTGATCGCACTGGCCTTCATTGGCCCCTACCGTGATCCGGTGCGGAACCGATGGGTGGTGGAATGGGGTCTTCTGTGTTGCCTGTTGGTCCTGCCGCTGGCCTTCTTCTGGGCGCCGGTGCGCGGGATCCCCTTCTTCTGGCGTTGCATCGATGCCTCCTTCGGTGTGATCGGGGCCATACCCCTGTGGCTCGTGCTGCGCCGTATCGACCGCCTCTCGCATCGTGTTCCAACGACCGTGGTATGAAGACCAGTGCGATGAGAGAGCTTCTCCTGGCGGTCGGATTGCTGACAACGGCGGTGGTGATGGCCTTCGCGCCTGATGCCTAACTGATGATGCTCGCGCGTGCCTTCATCCTGCCTGCGGCGCTCGTGTTCTTGTCCATCGCGGTGTTGACCGCCTTGTACAGGCGGTGGTGGCTTGCGCAGGCAGCGCTGTGCGGAACAGCCTTGCTCGCGGTCCAGTTGATCCGGCCGAACGTGGGCCATTCCACCATGGCATCGAACGCCCATCTGCGCGTTCTGCACATGAACGTGCTACAACCGAACACCGCTTATGATGAGGCCATCCAGCAAGCCCTGGAAAGCCATGCGGACCTGGTCTCCGTGCAGGAGGTGAGCCCGGAGTGGGCGCAGGTCCTCCGGCAAGGCCTACAGCGCCGCTATCCGTACGTCCACATCGAACCACGGAGGAACTGTTACGGGATAGCCTTGTTCAGCAGGCATCCGTTCCAGGAGGTGCGGACCATCACAGTAGGGGGTGATCCGTTCGTGGAGGCGCTCCTGAACGTGAACGGTGGTCCGGTCCGGCTGTTGGCGGTCCACACCACATCGCCGATCAGTTACGGGCGCTTTCGGCGGCGCAACGATCAACTGGAGCAACTCGGACGATACGTTGCGCGAAGCGATACGGCCACGATCCTCGTGGGTGATCTGAACACCGTGCCGTGGGACCAGGCCTTCCGGCGCTTCTGTTCGCGATCGGGCCTTCGGTCCATGACACCCGCTCTGCACCGGACCTGGCCATCAGTTGGTCCTTTCGCATTGATCCCGTTGGATCACGTGCTCGCGACGGAAGGCATCACGGTCAGGACCATCCGAACGCCGGCAATCCAGGGTAGTGATCACCGCGCGCTCATCGCTGATCTGCAATTGCCGCACCATGCACCCTGACCATCGCCGGCTCTTCATCTGGATGACGGTGTTCTTCATCGCCATGGCCTTTCTCGAGAGCGCGGTGGTGGTGTATCTGAGGGCCCTCTACTACCCGAACGGCTTCGAGCTCACGTTGGTGCCCATGGATCCGCTGCTGGTGCGCACCGAGGTGCTGCGGGAACTGGCCACCCTGATCATGCTGCTCGCCCCGGCTGCTTTGGTAACACGATCGGCCATGGAGCGTTTCGCCTGGTTCTGCTTCGGCTTCGGGGTCTGGGACATCTTCTATTACGTGTGGTTGAAGGTCCTATTGGATTGGCCCGGGAGTCTGGCCACACCCGATCTGCTTTTCCTGATCCCTGTCCCGTGGGTGGGGCCGGTGTGGGCTCCTTGTCTCATTTCGTCAGGATTGATCGTTCTCGCTGTTCTTCTGTTGCGACACGCAGCAGCTGCACCAAAGCGGTCCTTGGGCGGTATGACCTGGTTCTCCTTGGTGTCCGGTGCAGGGTTGATGATCCTGTCCTTTCTTATCGTTCCGCTTTCCAGTTCCTTCGACCTTGCCAGCATGATGCACGGCAAGGGTTCCCCATTGGAGACGGGACCGATGTCGATGGATTATCCCTGGCCCTGGCTGGTCCTGGGCCTCCTGATCAGTTCGTACGGACTTTGGCGTATCCGGCGCGCATCGGTTCCAACGCCATAGGATCCCCCTTAGAACTTGTTGTTGTGGACGCCGTAGAACGGGCTGGACGCAACCAAGCTGCATCAAAGCGTCTACCCGTATGGAAACGAGACCCAAAATGGTTGCAGAAGCACGTTTATTCGTACGGCTGGGGTTGTTGTCCTTCCTCGGCTTCGTCTTCTACTACGCCCACCTGTTCTTCGGGTTGCTGGACAATGTCCTGTTGTTCAAGACACTGGCCATCACCTTCCTGCTGGCAACGGTGCCACTGCCCATCATTGCGATCAACAACAGGAAGTTGTTCCCGGAGTTGAATTCGAGCGGTAAGACCGTGCTGGCCGTGGCCTCCGCGCTCCTGCTGCTGCATCATTTCCTCATGACCTTCATCTTCGTTCTCTTCCTCAAAGGGGACCGGATGTTCTGATGCTACGGATCGGATATTGATCGAAATGGAACATTGACGGCGGATGTGCATTCACCATATATGTAACCCTGGTTCAGCGCGATGCGTATGAATATGGTGTCATGCCTGCATGGCCGAACGAACACCTGATCATGGTGACATCAGCCTAGTGGCGTCAAAAGTCATCCGCAGCGCCCGTAAGCCCTGCGATCAGGAACACAAGAAGCCCGCCCCGTAAGGCGGGCTTCGCTTTTTGGGAAAGAGGCCACCAATGGAACCGGTCCGCGTCCTCTATGAGGGCCAGTGCACGGAACCGTCCACAACAGCAGGGGTCTCGCTCAGGGTGCGGCCACGGTCACCTTCATCACCCGGTCCCGCGCGGAGACCAGATAGACGCCAGTGGTGGGCACAGGGATCTGAACCCGGTCCATGAGCACCAATTCTTGATGCACGGTCCGGCCGACCAGGTCATGAACCGATACGGGTCCAAGGCGCTTCCCGTCCGTGGCTCGCAGTTCCATGCTGCTGGGGCGCGTGGCCACCACCACCTGCTGGAGCGCGGGCTGCTCCGGCTCAATGGCGTTCGGCGCGTCAGAACAAGCGGGTACCACGTCAAAGGCAAGCGGGTCCGCTGGAAAGCCTTGTGGGAAGGGTTGCTGCACCGAGCTGGTCCAGCCATCCGCATTCACTCCAATGACCAGTTGCCCACCCATCGGCTCCTGCAGCGGTGTCAGGGTGTAGGTGTACGACCCTGGCGGAAGGCAGGCCTCCGCGGTGGCCATCTGCAGCTCATTCGTCAGAGTGAACACCCCGCTGGCCACTTCACCACCATCGTCGGCAATGGACCAGGAGAAGTTGCCGATCGCCAGTGCACCACCGAAGTTGCCGAGGTAGGGCGTGATCGATGAACATTCGGTGGCGGGGCAGAGGTCCAAGGTCACCACCCAGGAGCAGGCAAGCTCCGAGAAGAACCCGGTCCAGAGTTGAAGCGTTCCGGTGAAGGTCCCGTCCGGCATGACCGTGCCGGAGGGTATCTGCAGGGTGTGCCAGCTTTCCTCCCCAATGGCGAAGAAGTCCACCACCTCCTGGGCCAGTGTGTCCCCATCGGCATCGAGCAGTATGAAGCCCGGATAGTCGAAGCCGATCCCGGAATTGAAGACATGGACCGATAGCGTCGTGTCTGACAAGGTGGACCATTGCACCGATGCGATCGTGAGTCCCTCACAGTCCGGCCCTCCAGTACCAACGACATTGAAGCTGTGCTGGAATTCGGGGGCGGAGTCATCGATGAAGGCCCCGTCCACGAGGATGCTGTACGGTCCCGCAGGCAATATTCCGATGTCGATGTCCTCGGTATGCGGCACCAGTACGTCCAGTCCAGGTCCGCTCGCGGCGGTAAGGGTGATGTGCACGGTGCTGCCCATGAGCATCCAACTCGCGCCGGTGATCTCGGAACCCGTGCTCGAAAGGTCCCCGGACAGGGAGATGGTGATCGCGTCCGTGGTGGTGGGCGCGCCCGGGTCCACTGAGATGGTGCTCAGGTAGAAATAGGTCTGCGCCGACGCCGTGATGGACGGTTGGGCGAGGATCAGGGGTAGGAGCGGGAAGAGGAGCGTTCTGCGCATGGTTCTTGGTTCAACACCTATGACGTTCGGAAAGCCCCACGCGCTGCCTGGGATCAACTCTTCATATTGTCGAATTGCAGGGGTAGTTCGAAATCCTTCTCCCGGCAAAGTGCCATCACCGCCTGCAGGTCGTCGATCTTCTTGCCCGTAACCCGGATCATGTCGTCCATGATCTGGGGCTGCACCTTCAGGCCGCTGTCCTTGATGGCTTTCACGATCTTCTTGGCCGTTTCCCGTTCGATCCCCTGCTTCACCTTGATCACCCGGTACAGGCTCTTGCCGCTTGGTACGGGTTCGGCCTCCAGGTCGTAGCTACGCACATCCACCTTCTGCTTGCCGCTGCGTTCCAACAGGATATCCAGGATGGCGTCCAGCTTCAAGTGGTCCTCCGTGCTCAATTTGATCGTGAGCGCCTTCTTGTCCAGCTCCACCGTGCTATTGGTGCCGCGCAGATCATATCGGGTATCGATCTCCCGCTTCACCACATTGATGGCGTTGTCGAGCATCTGAAGGTCCACCTTGGAGAGGATGTCTACGGAGGGCATGAGTATGACAGGTTCTGCCAGCGAAGGTAGAAGCCACCGGTGAAGCGGTGGGCCACACTGCTTCCTATCTTCGACGGATAGTAGCACCACCCCCATGGCAACGACCACCCTGAAGTACAACGATACCACCAACCACATCGGCGGGAAACCCGAGGCGAATGGGCAACAACGGATGGACGTTCGTTCGCCGCTCGATGGAACACTGATCAGTACCGTGGTCCTCAGTACGGCCAAGGACCTGGACGAGGCCGTGAAGGCTGCGGAGGCCGCCTACCCGTCGTGGAGCGGTACGCCGATCAAGGAGCGTGCGCAGATCTTCTACCGATACCGCGAGCTGCTGGTGAAGCATCGTGAGGAACTGGCCGTGCTGGTGCACACTGAGAACGGCAAGACGATGGACGAATCGTACGCCGAAGTGGACAAGAGCGTTGAATTGACCGAATTCGCTTGCAGCCTGCCGCAGCTGGTGCAGGGGGAAGTGCTGGAAGTGAGCAAGGGCGTGGAATGTCGCATCGAGCGGAAGCCGCTCGGTGTTGTGGCCAGCATTGCGCCGTTCAACTTCCCCAACATGGTGCCGCATTGGACCATTCCCAATGCGCTCATGCTCGGGAATACGATGATCCTGAAGCCGAGTGAGATCGTTCCCATCAGCGCCACCCGGATCGCCGAACTGCTCAAGGAGGCGGGACTACCCGATGGGGTCTTCAACGTCGTGAACGGCGACCGTGCGATCGTGGAAGCCATTTGTGATCATCCGGGGATCAAGGCCGTGAGCTTCGTCGGAAGCACCAAGGTGGCCAAGATCGTTTACGTGCGCGCGACGAGCACCTTGAAGCGTGCGGTCTGCCTGGGCGGCGCGAAGAACCACCTGATCGTGCTGCCTGACGCGCACCTGGAAATGACCGCGAGCAACGTGGTGGCCAGCATGAGCGGTTGTGCCGGTCAGCGCTGCATGGCGGCGGCCCAGATGGTGGGCGTGGGTGGCGTGGAGCCCATCATCGAGCGGATGATCATCGAGGCGAAGAAGCTCGTGCCCGGCAAGAACCTCGGCCCGGTGATCAGCAAGGTGGCCTACGAACGGATAACGGGTCACATCGCCGAGGCGGAGAAGGCCGGCGCGAAGGTGCTGCTCGACGGCCGCGATCCGCAGGTGGAAGGTGGCGCGAAGGATGGCTATTACCTCGGTCCCACCATCATCGACCACGTGACCACCGATATGCGCATCGCGCAAGAGGAGGTCTTCGGTCCGGTGATCAGCATCGTGCGCGCAAAGGACCTGGACGCGGCCATCGCCATCGAGAACGCGAATCCGTATGGCAACGCGGCGGCGGTCTTCACGCAAAGCGGAGGATTGGCACGCCAGGTCATGGAACGTGCCTCGGCCGGCATGATCGGTGTCAACATCGGCGTGCCTGTGCCGCGTGAGCCCTTCAGCTTCGGTGGTTGGAACGACAGCAAGTTCGGCACCTGCGACATCACCGGCAAGAGCAGCATCGAGTTCTGGACCCAGATGAAGAAGACCACGACGAAGTGGAACCCGGAGGGGAAGACGAATTGGATGAGCTGAATAGAACGCTGATGACGCAGATGGTCATGATAACGTGGATCTGAAAGGACCGTCTTCTATATTATCCGCGAGTATCCCGTTGATCCGCGACATCTGCGTTCCATCTACCAACATTACTCGATGAGCACTGCGACCAAGACCAGCCCAGCTGAGATCCTCAAGGACAACCTCGAGCACAGCATCTTTTCCTGGAGCAAGCAAAGCGGCTTGAATCCGATGAACATCGAGCGCGCCAAAGGAGTATACCTCTACGACCGTTCGGGCAAGAAGATCCTCGATTTCAGCTCGCAGCTGATGAACGTGAACATCGGGCACGGGCATCCGAAAGTGGCGGAAGCGGTGGCGAAGCAAATGGCGGAGGTGAGTTACGTGCATCCGGGCATGATCACCGAGGCGCGTGGGAAATTGAGCAAGACGCTTAGCGAGATCACGCCGGGTTCGCTGAACCGCACCTTCTTCACCAACGGCGGCACCGAGGCGGTGGAGCATGCGATGAAACTCGCGCGCTTGTACACCGGTCGCCACAAGATCATCACGCTCTACCAGAGCTACCACGGAGCCACGTATGGTGCGCTGAGCGCGGGCGGTGATCCGCGCGGCTTGCCGCACGACAACCAGGGCGTGCCGAACGTCATCCACGTGGAGAACCCGTACTTCTACCGCTGCCCATGGAACAGCAAAACGCCGGAGGAATGCACGGAGAACGCGCTGGCGCACCTGGAGCGCGTGGTGAAGTACGAGGGTCCACAGTACATCGCGGCGATCATGATGGAAGGGGAGAGCGGCTCCAGTGGCTGCATCAAATACCCGCCGGGCTATTGGAAAGGGGTGAAGAAGATCGCCGACGAGTACGGCATCCTCACCATCTGCGATGAGGTCATGAGCGGCTTCGGGCGCACCGGTAAATGGTTCGGCATCGACCACCACGGTGTGGTACCCGACATCCTGTGCATGGCGAAGGGCCTTACCGCAGGCTACATCCCGTTGGGTGGCATCATCGTGCGCGAGGAGATCATCAAGCACTTCGACGACAAGCCGCTACCATTGGGCCTCACGTATAGTGCACATGCAGTTGCTTGTGCTGCGGGCAATGCCGTACTCGACATCTACAAGGAAGAGAACCTGGTCGAGAACGCCGCCGCCATGGGCCGTTATGTGGACGAGAGCGTGGCCAAGCTCGCGCAGAAGCACCCGAGCATCGGCGACTTCCGCAACACGGGCCTGCTCGGTTGCATCGAACTGGTGAAGAACCGCGACACGAAGGAGCCCATGGCGCCCTGGAACGCGAAGCCCGAGGAGATGGGCGTGATGAACAAGGTGGCCGCGAAGATCAGCGAGCTGGGCATGTTCACCTTCGTGCGCTGGAACTGGATCTTCGTCGCGCCGCCGCTGTGCATTGATAAAGCGGGGATCGACGAGGGGATGGAGATCATCAGCAAAGCGGTGAGCATCGCGGATGAGGCGTGTGTGTGATCAATGGATCCACTTAACAGCCGGTTCTTGATGGAGGACATCACCCATTCCCCGCTCTACAGCCCGGACCTCGCGCCCATCCCGCCGGAGAAACGCACATGGAGCAAGTGGGACCTTGCGGCGCTGTGGGTGGGCATGGCGGTGTGCATCCCTACCTACCTGTTGGCCTCGTACATGATGCGCGCGGGCTTGAGCTGGCAGGCGGCGCTCACCATCATCGGGCTGGCGAACCTGGTGATCACCGTGCCGATGGTGCTGAACGGCCATGCCGGGGTGAATTACGGGATCCCCTTTCCGGTGCAGGGGCGGGCGGCGTTCGGCACGGTGGGCGTGCACATCCCGAGCATCGTGCGGGCGATCGTGGCCTGCGGCTGGTTCGGTGTGCAGACCTGGATCGGTGGCCTGGCCATCTATTCCATTTGGAACGCAGCGACCGGTCAACAGGGCGAAGCGGCGCTGAGCACAGGCAAGTTCATCTGCTTCGGCATCTTCTGGCTCATCAACATCTACTTCATCTGGAAGGGCACGGAGAGTATCAAATGGCTGGAGAATTGGGCGGCGCCGATCCTGGTCATCATAGGTCTGTTGTTGATCGGCTGGGGTGTGAGGAACGCAGGCGGTTTCACCAATGCCTTGGGGCAGGGCGAGCAGTTGCAGCATGGAACGTTGACCTTGCTCCCGTACGCGGATGCGCCGGGACGTACTCTCGGCCTTTCACCGCTGCTCCGCGCCGATGGCACACCGAAGGCCACGCATTACCGGATCTTGCCTTCCGTCGAATGGAAGACCTCACCTGTTGAGTGGGAAGCGTTGACCGGACCAGTCACCACCGTATCCCTCGGTATGCAGCCTGAGGTACATGTCCAATTCAAGGATGGCACCGGCCACGAGTCGAGCATCGTTGTCGTGAACGCTGAGGTGAAGGCAGCTGAAAGCGTCGGCTTCTGGCAATACCTCATGTGGTTCACCGCCATGGTCGGTTTCTGGGCCACGATGTCGATCAGCATCTCCGATATCACGCGTTTCGCGAAGAGCCAGAAGGACCAGCTGGCCGGGCAGTTCATCGGACTACCCGGCACCATGCTCTTCTATTCGTTCGTGGGCATCTTCGTCACGAGCGCGGCCGTGGTCGCCTTTGATGATGTGTTGATCGCCGAGGATGCACCATGGGATCCCGTTTCGCTCGTGAGCAAGTTCCAAAGCCCGGCCGTGGTGATCTTCGCGCAAGTGGCACTGCTCATCGCCACGCTCAGCACCAACATCGCGGCGAACGTGATCGCACCAGCGAACGCCTTCAGCAATTTGTTCCCCAAGAGGATCAGCTTCCGCGTGGGTGGTGTGATCGCAGGGTTGATCGGGATACTCATCTGCCCATGGTGGCTGCTGGACGAGATCAGCGGCATCCTCATCTTCGTGAGCGGCCTGCTCGGTCCGGTGCTCGGCGTACTGCTCTGCGACTATTTCATCATCCGCCGGCGCGTCCTGAACCTTGAAGGCCTGTATCGTGTGGACGGCCCCCACGCCGGGGTGAGCATGGCCGCCTTGAGCGCCCTGATCGCCGGAACTGCCGTGGCGCTCGTGGGTTATTGGGTCAGGTCGTTGGAGCTGCTCTACACCCTTTCGTGGTTCAGCGGAACAGCGGTGGCCTTCCTGGTCTACTGGGTCATGATGGGTGGACGGTCACGCGCGGCTGGATAGGGCGTGCTGCATTCAGGCCCTGAGCGCTTCCTGTTGAAAGAGCCAATCCAATGCTTCCCCCGTGCTGGGGAACCAGGCCACCTTGAAGGTCAACTTGCCGTTCACCGCAGTGAATGAGCGCTGCACACTGGTCTGGTTGAAGTAGTCCTGTGACCGAAGGATCGCCATCTTCTCCAGCTTCGTGTTGAAGAGCCGTGGGAACCACTCCTCATTGGCCCAGTTCTCGTCGTCCTGTAGGATCGCGGTCATCGTGCGCAGGTCCGCCAACCAGTAAAGGATGTCGTGTTCCTTGACGAAGGCAAGTGCCAGTTCCAGGCCATCGCGATACTCCTCGCTACGCGCATGCCCCTTCCACTGCAGATGGATCATCCGTTCATGCAAGGCACAATGGATGTGCAGATAGTGCTCGTCCAGCAGGATCACCTCATCGGTCTGACGGAAGCTCGTCATGGCAGGTTGAAGGTACGATGAGCTTCAGCGGTTCCAACTACCCACAAAGGGTGGTTCGTGGGCGGATCACGCTGGGAATGGAACGCCAAGTCGGCTATCTTGGAACCGTCAGCGATCTTCTCATTTCCTGATCGTCTGATCTTCTGATCATGAGCCTCCTCATCAAGAACGGCACCGTCGTCACCGCCGCCGACTTCCACCGCGCGGACGTCCTCATCGAAGGCGAACACGTCAAGGCCATCGGGGATGACCTGAAAGCCGATGGCGCGGAAGTGATCGACGCGAAAGGCCAGTTCGTCCTGCCCGGCGGCATCGATCCGCACGTACACCTGGACATGCCCTTCATGGGCACCTTCAGCAGCGACAACTACGAAACGGGTACGCTCGCCGCGCTGCACGGCGGCACCACCACCGTCATCGATTTCATCCTGCAAACACAGGGCAAGAGCCTGCGCAACGCGCTGGAAAGCTGGCAGGGCCGCATGAACGGCAACCTCTACGGCGACCTCAGCTTCCACATGGCCGTCACCGATTTCAACGATGACACGAAGAAGGAGGTGCGCGAGATGATCGAGCAGGAAGGCATCACCAGCTTCAAGACCTTCATGGCGTACAAGGGCGCGCTTATGATCGACGACCGCCAGATGGTGGGCCTCATGCAGGAGGTGAAGGAGCACGGCGGAATGGTGATCGTCCACGCCACCAACGGCGACATGATCGACTACCTCGTGCAAAAACACCGGAGCGAAGGCAAGCTCTCGCCGCTGTACCACTACCTCAGCCAGCCCGAGATCACCGAGGCCGAGGC
>JAKQEI010000034.1 GCA_029573495.1 Bacteroidota bacterium
AGAGGATCTGTTTCGGCGAGATGCCGCCCTCGCAGGAGAAATTGTACTGTCCACTGACATACGATGTATCCGTGCCGCAGATGAAGGCTCGGATCCCGTTCGAGACGCCACGCACCTCGAGGTTCCCTTTTCCGATGTTCGGGGTAGAGCCAGACACCCGCAGTCGCCCTGGGTTGCTCGAACTGGTCTGCGAATATTCGGTCGGTCCAGATTGTACCGTCGAAAGCGCGTTCCAGCTGATGGTCATGTCCGGAAGCAGGTCGCAATCGGTCTGGCCAGGGGTTGCGCAAACACAACTCGTGGCGTTGGTGATGGTACACTGCGCGTTGGCTCCGACAACGGAGGCGAACAGGGTACCGATCAAGATCAGGGAGCGTGAACGTGTCTGCATTCGCGACTGGATTTGAAATGGAAAGCTGGTAAAACTAGGGAATACGGCAGGTCGCGGTCAAGTAGCTGGGAGCGACAAGTCGCAAGGTTCACTCGACGACAATGCGCTCTACTTCGACGAGATCCCCACTCGACACCCGAAGCAGGTAAGTGCCCGGCGCGAGACCTTCCAACCCGATCGAGGCGGTTCCAGTGGCTGATCGTCCTTGCCTCACCAGCCGGCCGTCCGAAGAGCCTAATTGCCAGACGAAAGCCATGGTCGGCTCTGGCAGTTCCAGGAACAACCAATGGGGTGTTGGATTCGGGAAGGCCCGCAGCTTGGAGGTCCGAGTGACGGATCGGACATCAACCGACGGGTTGAATCGCGCAAGGCCGCCCAACCCGGTTCCGACCCACAGGACACCGTCAGGCCCTGCCAGAAGGCTCTTGATCCCATCATCCGGGATCCCGGATCCGGAGGTGGTGAACTGGTCATAGGTCCCATCGTCATGCACCTTGAGCAAGCCCGCGATCTGGGTACCCACCCACACGTCTCCATCCAGATCGAACGCGAGGGCTGTGGTCGCATTGGACGGGAATCCGACCGCGATGTTCCACTGGGTCCAGAGGCCACCCACCAAGGGTCCTTGCTGCCGCAGCAATCCGCCCGCCGGGGTGGCCACCCAACGCGCCCCGGTCAGCGGGTGGAATGCCACGTCCACGGCCGTGTTGTCGAAGAAGCCATCCTCGAACGTGGTCAGCACCTCGACCGATGACCCCTGGATGAAATGCAGACCACCGTTGAAGGTTCCCAGGCAAACGGCACCATCCTCCCGCACCGCCACCGTGTTGGTATTGGAGGTGTTCAGCACTGCCCCGTCGTGGCTGTCGGGTGTGGCATCGTAGCGGATCCACGAAGTGCCATCGAAGCGCGCAAGGCCTCCGGAAGTGCATACCCACACGGCATCGGCCACATCTATGAACAGATCACGGATGCCGAACTCAGGCAGCTCAGAATTCATGGGAGTATAGGTCGTCCAGTTCTCCCCATCCTTGACCTGGAGTCCCATCGACACGGTCCCGATCCACAACCGACCCGAGCCGTCCAAGGCGAGGCAGCGGACATCGTTCTCCACCAAGGGGCTGGTCCCTTCCTGGTAGATGGTCCATTCATCAACACCATCGAAATGGCAAAGGCCCCAATCGGTTCCAACCCACAGGCCGCCGGAACCATCCGAAGCAAGGGACTTGACCGTCACGCTCGGCAACGGCGAATTGTCCATGTCGTAGACCACCCATTGCTGCGCATGCAACGACCCGGACATGGCCAGGACGATGAGCGCGGAACGAAAGGACCGGTGACCCATCATCTCGTCAGGAAGGTGCGCATGACCTGTTCCCTTCCTTCTGACCAGAGTCGGACCAAGTAGATACCATCTGCGGTCAGCCCACCGTTCAAGCGATGGTCCGAACTACCCTCAGGGACCACCATACGACCCTGACCGATCGTTCTTCCAGCGGGATCGATGACCACATAACGCAGGTCGCGTTCCGTTGCGGCCACCACGCGGACCCAATGACCGGGGGCATCCAGGTGGAGCACCTGAAGGTCATCCGGAGAAAAGCTCAACTCATCAAGCGTTGTGGGCGTGCTGAAATAGATCTCTCCTGGCACCGAAACACCACCCAGGGAAACGTAGTAATCCGCGTTGTTCACCGCAGTCCAATCATCCTCCACCAAGGCGAGGTCCACCGGACCGCCGATGACATCGATCGTACCCATGGATACCTCCTGGCCCGCGGTCCATGCCTGGCCCGTGGCCATCAAGGACGTAGCTCCGAAGGCCACGAACGGCGCGTAGGTGTATTGGCCGGAGACCACCTCATCACCCGAGATGCCAGGGTAGATCCCCAGCGACATCATGGCTGGTGAGGGGGCGAACTCGGCAAGGGTGCCCGACATCGACGTACTCCAGCGGAAGGTGAACACGATGCTTGCGAAGAAGCCATTGAAATCACCATCCGGGCGAATGCGCACCTCGTACCGGTTCGGTTGCAGCTGGACCAATGTGATGTCCACATCAGGCAGGTCCTGTGCAACACTGGGGACCATGAACGCGAAGGTTCCGAGCAGGGTACCTATCTTCCTCATTGGATGAAAGAGCGGATTCTTCCCTCCGCTCATGCTTCCAAAGTTAGGGCCGAAGAGCCCCTGGCGCACTGTCCGATGTCATGGATCTATAGGATCCCTTGCACGATCCGCTCCACGGTGACCCCCTCGGCCTCCGCCTTGTAATTACGGACAAGGCGATGGCGCAGGATGGGCAATGCAACGGCCTGGACATCATCGATATCGGGCGAGAACTTGCCCCGGGCAAGGGCATGGCACTTGGCCCCGATCACGAGGTATTGTGAAGCCCTGGGACCGGCACCCCAGCTGATGTGGTCCTTGATGATGGCAGGTGCGTCCGCAGCGCCCGGCCGGGTCCGCGTAGCCAACTTGACCGCGTATTCCAGGACATTATCGGCCACAGGAATGCGACGGACCAGGCCCTGATAGGTGAGGATATCCTCTGCGGAGAGCACGGGCTCGATACGAGGCTTGACATCCCCGGTGGTCGCCTTGACAATGGCGAGCTCCTCGGCGTAGCTCGGATAGTCCACCCAGATGTTGAACATGAAGCGGTCCAATTGGGCCTCAGGGAGCGGATAGGTCCCCTCTTGTTCGATCGGATTCTGCGTGGCCAACACGAAGAAGGGCTCCTGTAGCGGATGGGTCGCACCAGCCGCCGTGACGGCCTTCTCCTGCATGGCCTCGAGCAATGCGGCCTGGGTCTTGGGTGGGGTTCGGTTGATCTCGTCCGCCAGGATGATGTTGGCGAAGATGGGACCGCGGACGAAGCGGAAGCGGCGGTCCTGATCCAATACCTCCGAGCCGATGATGTCGCTTGGCATGAGGTCTGGAGTGAACTGGATCCGGTTGAAGGACAGGCCTAGCGCCTGGGCCACCGAGTTCACGAGGAGCGTCTTCGCCAACCCAGGCACACCTACGAGCAGACAATGACCGCGGCTGAAGATGCCCATGAGGACGAGGTCCACGACCTGGTCCTGTCCTACGATCGCCTTGTTGACCTCGGCCTTGAGCCTGCGGTATTGTTCACCGAACCGTTCAACTGCTCCGATATCGTCCATCTTCCGATCGCTTAATTGTCCACCTGCCGCGCCCAATCATGCGTGAATGGACACTGGCGGTAGTCCTCGTTCAACCTGACATAGGTACCCTCCAACCGACCACCCACCCAATCATCCACGGCGGTGGCCCGCATCTTCCCTTCGGTGGCCTGCTGGATCATGCGGTAATCCTCCTTCATGTTCGCCTTGTGCGGTGGTGTGTGGGATATGAGTTGGAGGACCCGGTATGCCTTGGTGGCATCGGGCATGACCAATAGCTGGGGCTCGCTCACCTCACCCGGCTCCAACTTGTCCAACACAAAGAAGGTCTGCTGGTCGAGCTCGCTCATGTCCCAGCGGGTGGAATTATTGTTCGGCTCGATCAACACACCACCCAGGTCCTTGCTTTCCGGATCCTCCGAGTACTTCACGGCCGCATCATGGAACCGGAGCTCACCGCTCCGGATAACGCGCACAAGGCTGTCAAGCAGCGAACGCTCCTTCGACAGTTCGGCATTACCCACCTGCGGGCGCATCAGGACGTGACGTGCATTGTAGTACTCACCCCTGCGTTCCACCATCTGCATGAAATGGTAACCGTACTGCGTCTTGAACACCTGACTCACCTCTCCTTCCTTCAAGCTCATCGCCACGGCATCGAACTCCGGCACCATGGTGCCCAATGGCACGAGTCCGAGCTCCCCGCACTCCTTGGCCGATCCAGGATCCTCGGAGTAGAGGATGGCGACCGTGCAGATGTCCTTCTCCCCCTTCTGCACGCTTTCCCGGAACTCCTCGATACGACGCCGGACACGACGCTCCTCCTCCTCCTCCGGTTTAGGCTGCCGCAGGATCTGAGCGTACTCCACCTCCGCATTGATCAGCGGGACGCTATCCGCAGGAATGGAGTTGAAGAAACGTTGAACGTCGCGTGGCGTCACCCGGATATCCGAAGTGATCCGCTGTTGCATGTTCTGCACGAGCAGCTGGTCCTCGACCTGTTCCCTGAATTCAGCGCGGATCTCGGTGATGGTCTTTCCGTAGAACTTCTCGAGCTTCTCATCGCCCCCGAGCTGCGCGGAGAAGTAGCGTATCCGTCGATCCAGTTCGGCGTCCACTTGCGCTTCATCGACCACGACACTATCGATCGCGGCCTGCTCGAGTAGGAGTTTCTCGTACAGGAGGTCCTCGAGCTCACCACACACGGCCGCAGGTGTGAGCGATCCACCGTTCTGTCGCAGCTGCTCGGTGCGCACGGTCAGTTCCGAATGGAGGATGGCCTCGCGTCCAACAACGGCCACGACACGATCGATCAATGTGCCCTGGGGCTGTGCAACGCTCACCAGCGGCAACAGCAGGAGGAGGATGCTATGGAACGAACCTCTCAACATCCTTGTTCTCGATGGCTTGTGCGTAGACCGATGCGCGCATATCCTCTATCAACTGCAGCTTGCGTTGGTTCAGCAGGATGGCCCGGATATCGGACCGGACCATGTCCAGCGGTGAGATGCTGTTCTGGGCGCGGTATTCGATAACGTCGATGAACCATGCGCCATTGTCCGACGTGACCACCTGCTTCCCCGGTCTTGTCAGGTCCGTACCTTGTTGAGCCGTTGGCAGTTCCATGTCAGCCCTTACCGTGGAGGCCGGGTACCAGCTATTGCTGTGATCGATGATGGTGACACCGTTCCGGGCCAGCCAGAGCTCCAATTCATGCAGGTCATCAACGTCACCGTTCAGAAAACGATCCGACATCCTGCGGAGCGTTCGCTTGTCGGGCTCATTCACCTTGAACCACCGTATGCGCAGGACATCCTCCTTGAGTTCGAAGTTCGCCTGATGGTCCGTGAAATAGGCTTCCACATCCGCCGCGGTCACCGAAGTGTCCAGCTTCTGGTCGACCAATGCCTGCTCGTATCCGAAGATCACGAGCGAGCGACGGTAGTCCTCGAGCTGGGATTCCATATCCAAGGTTCCGGCCACCTGGTTCTGCTCGGCCATGTGGAGGATGGCCTGCTGACGGAGCCACATCTCAATATACTGTTCGGCCATGGCCGCGCTATCCGCGGGACTGGCATCGGGGGGGATCACCTGTCTGAGGTCGTCCCAGGATAGGACCTGATCAAAGGCACGCGCTATCGGCCTGTCCGGCCCCTCTTCCACAGCCCCACAACCGGGACCCATCAACAAGGCACAGCCCACCATCAACCCGGGCATGCCGGGTCCATTGAACGGGCGTCCGGCTGGTATCACTTGATGGAATGCAGGACGTCCTGGTCCACGGACACCGTGTACTTCGAACGCAGCTCTTTGATCCAATTCTTCTCCAGTTCGTCCTGATATGCGGCGGTGATGAGGCCCCTTGCCTCGTCAAGGGTCTTGGGCTCGGGTGGACGAACGCCCTTGATGTCGGCCACCACCACCCGATCGTCCAGTTTGAAGTCGGGTTGGAGGCCCGGCTTGGTAATGCCCTTGAGGTATGGCTTCTGTTCGGCGGTGAAGAGGCCGTTCTCGATGGTGAGGGCCAGGGGGTCCGTCTTGTTCACGATCGCCGTCAGATCGGCGCCGCGCTTGCCCTTTGCCACGAGGCCGCGCACCTGCTTGGCCACCGCGGGGCTATTACAGATGTAGAGATCACCCTCATACCTCGTGTCCCACATGAAGTCCGTCATATGCTCCTTGTGGAAGGATTCGAGGCCCGCGGTGTCACGCACCGCCTTGCCCCAGACCTTTTGGTCCGTGAGTTCGAAGAGCAGGATCCCATCGCGGTATTCCTTCATCAACAGTCGGAAGTCCGTGTACTTCTCCTCCAAGTGCGCGTCCTCATAGGCCATGATCCTGTCATCCACCATAGCCTCGAAACGTTCGTTCACGTAGGCGCTCAACGGTACCGGGCGTTCCCGGCGCTGGCGCGCCTCGATCCAATCGAGCAGATCGCGCTGGGTAAAGGAACCACCCTTGAAGGTGAACACGGGTTTGGTGAGCTTCTCGGCCTTCTTGCGGTCGTAGGACCAGCCCTCCATGATCGTGCGCACCACCACCGTATCCTCCATGGTCTGGGTCATCTCGTCGTATTGCCGGCTCTTCACGTTCAGCAGACGACCGTCCTTGATGGCACCGAGCAGCTCCCGGCGATACTTCACCCCCTTCAGTTCGAGCGGCCCTTCCATGGCGTTCTTGCGGAGGAGCGTATCGCTCACGGACGTCCCCTTCTTGAAAACGTTGGTATCCACCAGTGCGACCAGGGCGTTCACGTTCTTCGGGTAGGACGTGTAACCGTATTCGGACCGCAGACGTGTGATGAAGGCCTTCTGGGTGATCTCCGCCCGGCTGTCGCGCGAGATCCGGTTCTTCAATTCGACCTTGGAAGCCTCGAAAGAGGCGACCGGTTGCTTCTCCAACAACTTGATGATGTGCCAGCCATAACGCGACCTGATCGGACCGGAGATGTCACCCTCCTTCTGCAGCCCGAAGGCGGCATCTTCGAACTCCTCGATCATCTTGCCAGTACCGAACATGGGTAGCTCACCACCCTTGGTGTTGGAGCTTTCGTCCTCGCTGTACTTCAAGGCGGCATCCTCGAAGGTCAGCTTCCCGCTCTCGATCTGCCCATGTACCTCGCGGATGCGCTGCTCAATGGCCGCTCGCTTATCAGGGTCATCCTGATCGGTGCTGCGCATCATGATATGTGCCACGCGGACCTGTCCACGGGCAGGACGGCGGTCAGCCACTTTGATGATGTGGTAGCCGAATCGCGTGCGCACCGGCTTGCTCACTTCACCCACCTGCGTGGTGAACGCGGCGGTCTCGAACGGATACACCATCTGAAGGGCGCTGAACCAGCCCAGATCACCACCGTTCTTCGCGGCACTTGGATCGTCCGAACCGCCCGGACCCTTGGCCACGGATGCCATATCCTCCCCTTTCACAATTCGGTCGCGCAAGGTGTTGATCCGTTTCCAAGCGGCGAGGGTGTCCTCCGGCGAGGCCTCGGGATCCACCTGCACCAGTATGTGCGATGCACGCACCTCCTCCTGCATCCGGGTGTACGCCTCCTTGATCAGTGCATCGTTGAGCTCCCGATCGATGAGGTACGGACGGGCCAGCTGCTTCCGGTATCCATCCAATTCGTTCTTGAACTTGGTGATCGTGTCCATACCGAGCGCCTCCGCCTCCCGCACCTTCAGCTTGTAATTGATGAAGAGGTCGAGGTACTCGTCGAGCGCCTCCTTGGTGACGGCGGCTTCCTTGTTGTTCTTCTTGTAGATGGCCTCGAACTCGCTGCGCAGCACCGGGCGGCCATCCACATGCATGATGACGGGGTCATCGCTACCACTTTGGGCGGTCACACCCTGGGTGAGGCCGGCGGCCAGAAGGAATACACTGAGCTTCAGAAGGGTCCTTTCCATGGTCATGGCTCGCGCCGCGACTGATGGTGCCGCGGCCGAAGGGAGGCAAATGTAACCGTTGGCGCCAGCAACGCTCAGCGCCTCAGGCCGTTAATTTGATCGAACCGGCTGGCTCAGTGGTGGCTGTAATTCGGCGCTTCGCGGCTGATGTACACATCGTGAGGATGGCTCTCCCGCACCCCGGCCGCTGTGATGCGGATGAAGCGTGCATGGCGCAGGGCTTCCATATCGGCGGCTCCGCAATAGCCCATGCCTGCGCGCAGACCTCCAACCAACTGGTGTACGACCTCGCCGAGCTTACCCTTGTACGGCACCCTGCCGCTGATCCCTTCGGGAACAAGCTTCTTGATGTCATCCTCGGCGTCCTGGAAGTAACGGTCCTTACTGCCCTGCTGCATGGCTTCGATGCTTCCCATCCCCCGGTAGGTCTTGAAACGTCGGCCTTCGTAGATGATGGTCTCCCCCGGACTCTCCTCCACCCCTGCGAACATGCTGCCGATCATGACCGTACCCGCTCCAGCCGCCATCGCCTTGACGATGTCGCCCGTATAGCGGATGCCACCATCAGCGATCACCGGAACGCCGGTTCCCTCCAATGCGGAGGCACAATCGATCACGGCGGTGAGCTGGGGCACACCGACCCCGGCGATGACACGGGTGGTGCAGATGCTGCCCGGCCCGATCCCGACCTTCACGGCATCAGCTCCGGCGTCGGCCAGGGCGATCGCCGCCTCGGCGGTGGCCACGTTACCCACGATCACATCGACCCCGGGAAGACGTTCCTTCACTTCGCGCAGCATGGTGATCACGCCTCGGCTATGACCATGCGCAGTATCGATGACCAAGGCATCAACACCCGCCTCGACCAGGGCCTGTGCACGTTCCATGGTATCCCGCGTCACACCGATCGCGGCGGCAACGCGCAGCCGGCCGAGGCTGTCCTTGCATGCGTTCGGCCGTTGCTTGAGCTTGATGATGTCCTTGTAGGTGATGAGCCCGACGAGCTTACCGTCACCATCGATCACGGGTAGCTTCTCGATCTTGTGTTCCTGAAGGATCCCCTCCGCCTGGGCCATGGAGGTCTGCCGCTGGGCGGTGATGATGCGGTCCTTGGTCATGACCTCGGATACCGGACGCTGCATCCGCTTCTCGAAGCGCAGGTCGCGGTTGGTCACGATGCCCACGAGCCTGTCCGCTGCGTCGACCACGGGGATACCGCCGATCCTGTGCTCGGCCATGAGCCTTAGCGCATCCATCACGAGCGCCTTCTCGTGGAGCTTCACCGGATCGAGGATCATACCGCTCTCTGAACGCTTCACACGGCGCACCTCGGCCGCTTGATCGATGATCGACTGGTTCTTGTGGATGACCCCGATGCCACCCTGCTGCGCGATGGCGATGGCCAGTTCCGCGCCCGTGACGGTATCCATTGCGGCTGAGACCACCGGAATGTTCAGCCGGATGTTGCGCGTGAAGGAGGAGCGTATGTCGACGTCCCGGGGGAGGACTTCGCTGAACGCCGGGACCAAGAGGACATCGTCGTAGGTCAATCCTTCTCCAAGGATCTTACCCGGGCCACCATTGGCAGCATTGGTGGGCATTGACTTCCTCAGCGGTGCAGCAGTGGATCGTTCCATGCACAAAGGTAAGCCGCCGCCTCAATCCATTGCCGTCAGCATGGTCACGGTGCCCCTGCGTTCGAACTCGCGGCCGGCCCCGTTCCGATACTTGCAGTAATACGCATAGACGCCCAGGGGTACGGGCCGACCGCCGGAGGTGCCATCCCAACCCTCCTGAGGATCATTGGTGGTCCAGAAGACCTGGCCCCACCGGTTGATGATGGACAGTTCGTAGATGGTCACATCGGTGTAGGCCAGTTCCGGCTTGAAGACCGTATTTACCCCACCGAGCACGAATGCGTTCGGGATGTACACCAGGTCCTGCTGGACAGCACAGGCCCGATTGCTCTGAGAGACCGCATCCATACCGGAAGGATTCCCCGATTCCATGGCCACCAACGTATAGCAGAAGAGCCCTGTGCTCGCTGTGAAGGTCCCCACGTCATCAACCAGGTTCCAAGGGAGCGCGGGCGCCACGGTGAGGAGTTCCTCCGGCCCGCTCCCCACCTGCCGCAGGACGCGGTATCCGGCGATCCCCCCCGCCCATTCCTGGTATCCGTTCCACGACAGCGTATTGCCCCCGTACAGGTCCGGGGTGACCTTCAGCAGGATGTTGCCACCGATATTGCTGGTCAACGCATCCTGCCCGCAGTCATCGAGAACGACCACACGATAGCGATAGCTCCTGGTGGCCGGCTCCACATCGGTATCCACGTAGGTGAAGGTATTCGATGCGATGGCACCGATCACGGATAGTTCCTCGAACGGTCCGCCATCGACCGACCGTTCCAATCGATACCCGGTCACCTGGGCCAGTATGTCCAAGCTATCCACGACCGTGATCTCGAACTCATCGGACACGGTCACGCTACGCAGGTAATTGAAGGCCGGAAGCCCGGGATGATCCGCGTAGACCGATATCCGGTTCGAGATGCTCTCCAGCAGGCCCGCTCCTTGGGACGCAACGACAACGAATTCATAGGTGATGAAGGGGTCCACGGTCACCGACGCGGACGTTGTCGACCCATCCTGGACCGCAATGCTTGACCAAGCTCCGGTCGAGGTCCGCATGTGGACGGTGTATTGCACCACGGCCCAACCAACATAGGGTGACCAGACCAGGTCTATCCTACCCGAGCAGGGATCGTACGTGTGGTTGAGATGCACGGTCGTGTGGAACGGCTGTGTCGCACTCGTATTCGGACTGGGCGGATCGCCGGTCATGCATGTGTCGAAGGCCGCCACCGCGAAGGACTCCGGGCCAAGGCCGGGCGTACTGTCCTCCCACTCATAGGTTGAACTGGCCCCGCCCCAAACGGTATCGACGATGACCGCACCGCCGGGTGCGTTGAAGACGATGATGTACCCGTCCGTATCGGCTTCAGGGCTTGGAACCCAAGTGACGGTGGTCCTGCCGTTCCCAGTGGCGCTCGTATCAACCGTAACAGTGCTCATCATCGGGATGGAGGGCGGGGTGACATCGCGGAAGACATCCCCTGCCAGGTTACTGCTGGAGGTGCAGCCGAGCCCGGCACGCCGGATCTGGAAGGTGAGCAGATCCTCACAGATGGAGATCTCGTGCTGGTAGGAGAACCGGTTGCCAGGGACCGTAGCGATCTGCTGCCAGCTTCCCACGGGGTATTCCATCCATACTTGAAAGCTGTCCTCGGCGGACGGTGGAACGGCGATGTGGTTCCAGGACAGGTCCGCATAGCCCAACGGTGTGCTCTGGAACACCTGCAGGTAGATCGTGGAAATGGTATCCCCGGGAGCGGAGGTCTCCGGTAGTGTCCCATTGGTGACCGTGGTGATGAAGTAGAAGACCGGCCCTGCGGTCCCATCCGCGGTGGCGTCAGTGTACGTGGTGGTCGCCAGGCCCGGCAGATCGGCTATCGGGGTGAAAGGGCCACCGCTGGCCGTGGACCGATGGACCTCATAATGGTCGAACTCGCCCATGGGATCGGCCGGAGGCGCCCACGTGATGGTGACCTGTCCGTTCGGAGCCACCGAAGCGCATAAAGGCGTCGTCGGCGCCAGGACCGCGAACCCACGGAAAGGCAGACCCATGACACCTGCCATAGCGAGGAGGTGGACCAGGAGGGTCCGTGCATGGAACGCGATCGCCACGTTGATTAGACGGTGGTATCCAGTGTATTGTTGCCGAGTGGTCACGATCCGGCCGATGTATCCGCTGTTCGGGCCATAGCCTGCAAGGCACGCCTGTATCCGCTCATGATCTCCGCCAGGATCTCCGCCGCCGGTTGGATACGGTCGATGGCGGCGCTCACCTGTCCGATCTCCAGTTCACCTTCCACCAGATCCCCTTCGAACATGCCCCGCTTGGCCCGGCCTCTGCCGAGGAGCGCTTTCAGGTCCTCCACGGTGGCACAGGACCGATAGGCTTCCTGGACCTGCTGATAGAATGGATTGTGCAGCAGACGAACCGGCGCAAGTTCCTTGAGCGTCAGGGTCGTATCGCCTTCCTTCGCGTCGATCACCCGCTGCTTGAAAGCACCATGTGCGGAGGACTCCGCTGCGCATGCGAACCGGCTGCCGATCTGCACCCCATCGGCACCCAGGCATTGGGCTGCAAGCATGGCACTGCCCGATGCGATTCCACCGGCTGCGATCACCGGGATGGCAAGCGCTTGAGCGACCAGCGGGACCAGAACGAAGGTGGTGGTCTCCTCCCTTCCGTTGTGCCCGCCGGCTTCGAACCCTTCGGCCACCACCGCATCAACACCCGCCTCCTGGGCCCGAAGGGCGAACTTGACACTGCTGACCACGTGCACGACGATATGCCCGGCGTCCTTCAGTCTGCTGGTCCAGGTGGCCGGGTTGCCCGCGGACGTGATCACGATGGGCACCCTCTCCTCCATGATCGTGGCCATGTGCTTCTCCACGTCGGGATAGAGCATGGGCACATTGACCGCGAACGGCATGCTACTGGCCTCCTTGAACTTCCGCACATGCTCACGTAGAACATCCGGATACATGGAACCCGAGCCGATGACCCCGAGCCCCCCGGCATTGCTCACAGCGGCGGCCAGTCGCCACCCCGAACACCATATCATACCGGCCTGGACCACAGGGTATCGCACCCCGAACAAAGTGGTCACTCGTTCCGTATCACCCATTTCCTTCCGTTGACCGCAAATCTACCGGACCGGATACCTCCAACGGTCGATCCCGCACGATCGGTCCATATTGTTGATATCCTGGTCGATCAGGGGAAGCTCCATTAGGGATCTTTCCTAAGTTTGCCCTTCGGCATGAGGAATGCCCTGAATGACATGAGCTTGAGAACACTACGCACATCCTTCCTCATCGGTGTCTGTACCGTCCTGGTCGGTTCGGCTTCGGCGCAGTACGCCTGGGATTTCGGCGTGCATCTTGGCGGGGCCAATTACCTGGGGGAAATGGGCGGAACGGATCAACCGCGCCGCGACTTCGTGTGGGACATGAAGCTGAGCCAGACGCGGTGGGCCTTTGGTGGATTCGCGCGTCGCAAAGTGAACCGGCTGATCTCGGTGAACACGGGCCTGTTGTACATGCGGATCCAAGGGGCGGATGAACTCTCCTCCTACCGTCCTCGTCGAGGCCGGAACCTGAACTTCCGCAATGATCTGTTGGAATGGTACCTGCGGCCGGAGTTCACCATCTTCCAGGACAATGATCTTGGTGGCCGTGGGCGCTATCGCTTGGACTTCCGTTTGTTCGGCTATGTGGGGATCGCTGCATACTACAGCAGCCCGAAAGGCCAGATCAACCGGGAAGGTGAGTTCTACGCATTGCGTGACATGCGCACGGAGCTCGTTGATTACTCCTCCATCGGCGTATCGGTGCCGGTCGGTATCGGCTTCCACTTCACCCAGCGTCGTCGCCATCGCTTCGGCATGGATATCGGCTGGCGAACGACCTTCAGCGATTACCTCGATGACGTCAGCACCACTTACAAGGATCCGGACGCGCTACCGGAGGGTCGGAACGGTGTGGCCTTCCAGCTCTACGATCAGCGCCCGCTCGTGCCTGCAGGTGTCGATGTTCCCAATGCGAACAACTACGGTTACCACCTCAGTGATGGGCCGTCCCAGCAGAAGGAGAACCAGCGTGGTGATCCCACCCACAACGACAGCTACCTCACGTTGACACTGACGTACAGCTACGTCCTGCGAGGCCAATCGAACTTCTACCGCCAGCGGTACAACTGGATGCGTGGGAACAAACGTGTCGGACGGAAGTCACGCGCCAAGTTCTGATCGATCATTCTCCACTGGATAGGGCCGTTCAAATGAACGGCCCTTCTTCATTGTCCCCGGTCGGTGATCCGAAGGACCCTCCGATCGCGAGGCCTAGGAGGAGGTGGAGGTACTGTGGTGTCGGTTCGCCTGAACTCGGAGACGCCCTAAGCCTCAGCGCGCATGGTCTTGATGATCCGCATCAAGCCTTCCCGCAGGGGTAGTGCGGGACGGCCTAGAAGCCCATCCATCCTGGTGACATCGGGCATGCGTCGGGTCATGTCCCCTTCCTCCAAGGGGGGCAGATGCACGACACGGGATGCACTCCCGGTGAGCTCAATGACGAGTTCCGCAAGCTCCTTGATCGTGATCTCCTTGTCGGACCCGATGTTGACCACGTCGTTGATCACCTGTCCACCATGGAAGGCCGCCAGGCAAGCATCGATGTTGTCGTCGATGTAGCAGAAAGTTCGCGTCTGCGAGCCATCGCCATAGATGGTGATGTCCTCGTTGGCAAGCGCCGCACGCAGGAACTTGGCAACGACGAAATCGCGGCTCTGCTTGGGGCCGTAGGTATTGAAGAAGCGGAAGATGGTGTACGGAAGGCCATACTCCTTCTGATAGGAACGCAGGAACGCTTCTCCGATGTTCTTCACGATGGCATAGGGCAGCTTGGAGTTGAGCGGGGTCGTCAGTTCGTTCTGCGGGATCTCCACGGGCTCTCCGTACACCTCGCTGCTGCTGGAGAAGAGGACGCGCTGCACCCCTGTGTTCTTCGCAAGATCGAGCACGTTCCGGATGCCATCGATATCCCGCAGGACCATGACGGGATTCTCCGTGGTGCGCTTGACGCCGACCACCGCCGCGTAGTGGAACACGTACTCGGGACGATGCGCATAGAAGACACTGCTGATGTCCTCGAAGCGGTTCACATCGCACTTGATGAAATGCAGATTGGACTTCCTGGGTGTGATCACCTTCCCTACCTCGCCCGTGAGCAGATTGTCCACCACCACCACCTGGTTCTTCGGGTCGTCCGCGAGCTTCAGGGCCAGATCACTGGCGATGAAACCGGCCCCGCCTGTCACTAGAATGCTTGCCATGTTCGATCGATCGGGTAAATCTAGCTGCTGGCAGTTCAACGCCGCGCTCTCCGCCAGAACAGCCAACCCGTCAACAGGAGGAGCAGTGCGGTGATCACACCGTACCAAAAGACCGGGCTCGTGAGGTTCTTCTTCAGCAGGTAAGGGATCCGTCTCCAGTGGAAGTCCTCCCCTTGCCCCTGACGCGCCTCCCACCAGTCGGCGTCGTACATCCGCACCTCCTCGACCGGTTCCCCGGTCAGTGACCAGAGCCTCCAACGGATGGCCTTCGGGTCCACATCAGCGATGAGCATGGCATCGCGCAACTGGTCCCGCACCGCACATTGGATATAGGTGATGTTGGGCTCGTGCGGCTGGAAGAACAGGCTTGCGGGCGCGCGCCCCGCCATGCTGCCACTGATCCAATAGACCTGGACCCGACCGGCCATACGGCGCAATATGGGCAGCACCTCGCTCTCATAGTTGCAACCGGTGAGTGACCTTGTGTTGCCCGCGAAAAGCTTCGCATAGCGATCGTTCCCTTCGGACCACACCGGTCGGTGACTGATGATGAAGAGCCTGTCGACGCTCCCTTCCGAGGCCTCCTTCTCCACGGCCTTCAGGGCATCGAGTTGATCGCCCTTGATGTCACTATCATCACGCTCCGTATCGAACAACAGGATGCGGTCCCTGCCCATTCCGATCCGCTGAGGCATCGGTACTTGATAGGCGTGCCCTTCGCGATCATGATTGCCCGGCGCGTTGAAGAGCGGTACCTCCAGCCGGTCGAAGAAGGCGGTCGCGTAGCGGGCACTGTCCCTGTCAGGGCGTATGAAGAGGTCCCCGGTACTCAGAAGCAGGTCGGCCCCTGTCGCATTGATCGCCTGCAGGTTGGCCAGAACGGTGGCCGCCGGGAATCCGGAGGCGTTCGTGCTGGCACCGTGGAAATGCCCGCCGATCAACAAGCGGTAGTGCCCCGTACTATCGGGTCCCTCGACCGTGCGACCATTGTATGGTGACCTCTGCGCCCCGGCCGAGACCGCTGCGACCATGGATAGCACGAGGCCGAGCTTCCTGATCATGGCTTGCTTGTGGGGCTGATGGTCCCGCCGTTCACGGACACGTTGTTACCCCTGCCCACTTTGACGGAACGTGCCCCCTGGATGGCAACATCCTGGAAGACGACCCGGGAGGGGCCGTGCCTTGCGTGCATTGGTTCCACATCCAATGGCGCTGCAGGACCTGATGTGATCACGGCGTTCTTCAGCTCCAGTGTCGATCCCTCAGAAACGGCCAGCACATCCTTCCCGGCACTGAAGGACCCGCCATCCATCCGCACCAGACCGGCCTCATCGAGAACGAGCGCATGCCCCGTCGCACCTGCAACGGTCGTCGCCATCATGCTGGCGGCCCCTCCCTTCACCTTCAGGGCGTCATCACCGGCCCCGAGGAAACGGGCATCGCTGAACGAGGCATTCGCGAAGCCCAAGGTCAACTGGTCCTCGCCTCCGGTGAACGTGCATGCGTTGAACTCCACCTGGCTGCGGACCACTTCCATGAGGTCGCGGTTCCGGACTTCACCGAGGTCGCATCCGGTCCATGTGGATGGCGCTTCCTGCAGGATGATCGAAGGCGTGCCTTCCCCATTCCCGCCGAAGCCTTCGATCCGGACCCGATCGAAACGACTACGTCCACCGGTGGAAAGGACCACCAGACCACCACCGCTGGCATCGGAAGACCCGATGATGACCGGCATCTCCTCCAGTCCGAGCAACCGCATCGGTGATCGTGAGATGATCCGTGCGCCCTTCACGAGGTCGATCCACAATGGCGACGTGGCGTTCACGGTGTAGCCCGCTGGAATGAAGATATCATGGTCCACCGTGTGCACCCCCGATGGGATGGTGATGGAGCCTTCCACGTCGTTGAACCGGAGCAAGGCCTCCGTTCGCGCGTTCCAACCGACGGGCTGGACCACGGATGGAATGGACAGACCGTCGGAGTAAGCATAGGGAAATGCTTCCAAGGTGCGGGGTGTGCTGGCTCCAAGGACGGTATAGCGGAGGATCAGCTTATCGGGAGGCGCGTTCCGCCAGCCCTCATCGAGCGGGATGCGCAGGTCAACGGGCATGCCCACCGTGCCGGGACGCCTGCATGGGATGATGACCCGTTGGGCCGGAGGCAACACACGTCCATCCGCGGTCAACGCTCCGAACACCTCGATGGGCAGTCCCTCGATGGGAATGACAGTGATCCGCAGGGTATCGGTGTCCATGGCCGCATACGCATGGAAGCCCTTCGGTACATCGAGCATCCGACGTATCACGAGCTGGTTCCGTCGGTACACCTCCCGATCCAGCTCCTTGTAAGGGAATTCACGGTAGATGATCGCGGAAGCACTGTCCAAGGCCGGTGTGAGCGCGGTGAAGGCGCTGTCGAGGAACTCCGGTCTGGAGACGCGTTCCAAATGATGCACATAGGCTGCGAAGACCTGCGGGTCGTTGAAATACGCGTCGTGCAGGTCCATGGATGGTTTGATCGTTCCAACGTACCGGTCCGAACCCGCCAACGTACGTATCGGAAAGGCGCTGAAGCTCTCATAGGCGATGGGCTCCACGCGTCGCAGCACCGGATCGTAGTAGAACTTCACATCGCTCCAGTCCATGCTGTGGTGGCCACCCACGAGGTCGAGGATCGCATGGCGCCGTGCGATCAGGTCCGCATCGAACACCTCGGACGCGGTGAGGTCGCCTCGCCGGAAGGCCATCATACGACCAACTGCATCGGCGAAATAGCCCAGTTGCACGGTATCCTTCTCCATTCCTCCGGAACCGAACGCATCGACAGCTGCTGCCTGGTAAGCGGCGAAGGCCTCATTATAACGGACCTTCTCGATCATGTTGAGCCGGTGTTCCCAGAACAATCCCGGATCGAACCGGAAGATGGGTCCCTTCATCCGGCTGTTATTGGCCAACAACTCAGGCCCGAAGTGCTCCTCATAGGCATACACGCCCAGGTCCTCACCGTTGAAGGTCAGTCGTACGAAGCCATAACGGAGCGCGACCACGCCCTCCCCGCGCATGAGCCGGTGATAGAACCAATCGCACAGGTAGTTGCGGGTGCCCGGATGCTGGAGGGAGAAGCGCTGCATACCCTTGAATCCTTGATCCTTCTTCGCAATGACCCTGAACGACCACTTGTCACCGGTCACATGGTCAGCCATCTTGCCCTTGATCCGCACCTTCACTTTGAACGTGGTGCCAGCGGCGGTGAACTCGGCCGGCACATAGTCGTTGCCTTCACGCATGATCACGCCTCTTTCCCGCGCCGCATCAACGACCCCTTGTATGGCGTCCATATCAGCCTGGTCCACCTTCAACGCCACCTCCTCCGGCTCCACCTGGAACGAGGCCGGGTAGTTCACCCACCATTGGTGGAGGAACTTCTTCAACCCGGGATGCCCCTTGTGCCGGAGGGCCCGGTCGCCCATGAAGGCGGCAGCACAGAGCAGGACAACGAACGTGGCTAGGAAAAGGATGACGCGGCGTTTCATGGTCACTTCACGGCGATGTGGTCAGGCGGGGATCGGGACTGTAGAATGAGCTGGTCGTGCTTCATCCGCATCGGGTTCCACTGTTTCATAGTGCTCCCAGTTCGCGATCTCCTCCTCGGTGACCGCGGTGATGATGATGAGCAGGATGATGGTGAAGGGGTTGAGGGAACTGACCAGCCAGGATTCGTAGGTGACGGAGAACATGACTGCGAACATGACGCCGAGGCTGAGCGGCACCAGGCGACTGGCCTTGATGAAGATGAGCACGAAACTGCGCAGGTAGAGCAGGAGACCCACGATCCCCGTATTGAACCAGAAGGACAAGTAGGAATTGTGCACCCCGCCCTGGTGCCCCATGCGTTCCAGGTACAGCCGGTGCTTCCGCATGATCCGCTCGTCGTTCGCGAAGCCGCCACCGAACACGAAATACTCCTGGATATGCTTCCATGCGAACTCCCAAGCGAAGTAGCGCCCGCTGCCGTTCTCGAGCGTGTTCAAACGCACGTACTCCTGCAAGCCCAGGTAAACGACGATCGGTTCGATGTTGGCAAGGACGAGCTCGGACAGGCCGAAGACGCCGATGAGCCCTATGAAGCCGAAAACCGGACTGGCGGAGAAGAAGCGCCCGAAGACAAGGAAGATGATCACCGATACAAGGGATGACCTTGAACCGGATTGGAACAGGAAATACACCGCCGTGCCGTATACGAAGAGCTTGTCCTTCCAGGTAAACAGGTCCTTCTTGATCGAACTCAGGGTTGCCGTGAGCATGATCAACAGGAAGCAGAAGAGCGCCATGCCGTTCGGATTGCCGAAGAGCCCCCTGAAACGCCCGATCATGTATGCATAGAACTCACCGAAGCCCCAGAGCACGAAGTAGCCGGACAAAAGGATGACGGCCATGAACCGCACCAGGTTCTTGAAGAAATCCCAACCCATGATACGGTAGTTGTACAACACATAGTTGGGCACCACGAGGTACAAAAGCGCGTAGGACAGGGTCTTCTCCAAACCGACGATGAGGTTGTTGGAGAAGACGAGCGGGAACACGCTGTACACGAAGAAAGGCAGGAAGACATTGAAGACCTGGGAGAAGGGAACGAAGCGGTGCCGTTCCAACAGGAAGATAAGTGAGAGCGCCGTGATGTAGGTGTTCTTCGCGCTCTTGAAGACCTGCATCTTGAAGAACCATGGTGTGATGTCGGATAGCACGAGGGTTATGAGCAATCCGAACACCATGTCCGCCCAGAGGTCACGCGACTTGAGGAAGAAGACCGAAAGGGGCATGAGCAGGAACAGGAAGGGCTTCGCGTAAACCCCCACCACCACATAAAGGAGGACCAGCAGGAAGAGCTGATAATTGTTGGCGAAGTAGTTCCTCATGGCTTCTGCCCGTCGGTCCCTTGGGCCGCGAAAGCGCGCAGCTGTTCACGGATGGCCGGGCCCCGCAGCCGTGCGAAGTTCCGCATCACCTCCACATGAGCCCGCCAGTCCTGCATGTCCGCCGGTTTCCTCCAACGCGCCGTATGGCGCTCCATCTCCGGTGCCATGAGCGCCGCGATGGCATCGAGCTCGCGCAGTGAACGCTCTGCGGAGAAGGGGCCCTGCACCAGGTCCTCGGCGATCGCGATGAAACGAAGCTTGAATGCCGGCCAGCGCATCATGCCCCAGAACAGGCGGGTGACCGGCACGTCCATGGCCCTGGCGCGCGCGAACATGTCCGAATCGGGAGAACCCTGCACCCCATAACCGAGGTCCGAATCGCCCATGATGAAATACCAGCGGCCATCCAGAGGGCGCTCCTCGCGGGGCCTGCCGGAGTATCGCCAGAAGCGCACGTTCTGGTTCGGCCAATCCATGTTCCCCAGGATCATTTGCGTGGCCATGTAAGTGAGGAAGCCTTCCACATCGATACGGGCGAGAAGTGTATCCGCCCAGGCGGCATCCCTGCCGTTCCAAGCTCCCGTGCGGCTGGCAAGCCTTTCGAAACGCACGACCTCAGCCGTGTCACCCCGGTACAGCCGGGCTTCGTCCTCGAGGATGGTGATGCGTTTGCGGGGGATGCCGTACCGCCGTGCGATCTCCTCATCATCCATGCGCGGGCGCAGGTGATGAAGGCCCCAATACGCATCGTTGAGGTAAACGACGCAGGTACGATGCCCCGAGGTCTCGAAGGGGAGCCCTTCGCAGAGCCGGTGCTGGAACACATCGCGCATCATGGCCTTGATCTGATCGTTCCCGGCCGCGCGAAGCACGAGAGCATCATATCCATCCTTAACCTCCTCTCCGAAGAGATCATAGCGCAACGGCTCCCGGAATCCGAGCCGAAAGGCATGCTGTGGGAAACCACGCGTCATCTGTCCATTGATGCGCACCCCGACGGCCGTTTCAAAACCGGTGCTGCCGTCGGGAAGGATGAACTGCAGACGACCCGCCCGCTCCCACTCACGTCCGCGCATGTGGAAGTTGCCCGGATACTTCCACCATCGCGGGTCGCGCGCCTCGGCGATCAGCAGCTTCCTCGGGCCATGGAAGATGGCGTTACCGACCACCAACAAGCCGGTATCCGGGTCCAACAGCGCTCCGGTGGTCAACTGCAGGGAAACCACTGGAAGCCCACCATGCCGCGTGAACAGGAAGGTCCGCAGGCGCTCCTCCGTCCGCCCCTCCCCTTGTGCACCGGCGGTCCTCACGGAACATGCCGCAGGGAGCCCCACGATCGGATGCCGCCAGGCCAGTGAAATGGGTGTGGCCAGCAGGCGTGCCGCTTCCACCGTGGATGGCTTCAGTGCCATGGTGATGCTATCCGTGAACGCTTTGAACTCCCCGTCAGGTCCCATGGCGAAGTAGCCCCTTCCACTCGGTCCGGCCTCCAACTTGAGCAGGCTACCGGATGTCCGATAGGCCTGTTCATCGGTGGGGTGGATGGGAATTCCATCCGGCACCACCTGGACCCGGGGTGGCGCACCATCCATCCAAGCCGCAAGGACGAAGACGAGCACCAGGACCGCGACGGATCCCAAGGTGGCCCGTAGTCCCTGCCATGTGTTCATGCCCGGTCCGGGGCCTTCAGCGCCCACCGCATGATCGGGATGAACACAACGAGGGCGATCCCAACGATCACCGTCGCCCCGGAGCCACAACCTATCCCGATCAGCAGCATGATGAGATGATCCAAGCCACGGTTCGCATCGTCCCTTTTCCCGACCACCACGGCCGCTGCGAGCACCAGGGTGGCCAAAGGAAGTTGTGACCTTACAAGCGCCGCTGCAAGAGCACCGGTCCCGGCCCATAGTGCGCAGCGTCTGGCGTCGCGTGCGTTCGAACGGGCACCCCAGATAGCGGTGATGTGACCGAGGACCACCGATGCGACCAGCACAAGGAGCAGGTTCGGGATGTCGTACACCGAGAAATGGCCCATGTGGTCGGCGATCACCCCCTTCAGATCCATGGATGCAGCATTTGCGCCAAAGCTAACCTTCCCCTTCCACGCCCCGGCCTACCGGTTATCTTTGAACCCGTATGACCCAGCGTTCCATCCTATTCCTCCCTGCGTTGGCATCGGTGATGGTGATGACCGGCCAGACCGTTGACCTGATAAGCGGTTCCCTGCGGGTGAGCCCAGGGACCAGCCTTCGCTTCGACGGCCCGTTGTCCTTCTCGATCCAACCTGGAGCCGAGGTCGTGAACGATGGCGTCATCGATCTAGGCCTGGGCGCCACATTGCAGGAACCTGCGGGCGGTCCCATCACCGGTTCAGGGACCGAGAGCGCGGTGATCGATCTTGATGGTCCGATCGGGAACGAAGAGCCCGGAGGCCTTGGGCTGAGCCTCACGACGGACTTTCCGACAGGTCCGCTCACCGTCACACGCGGCCACCTTCCTCGCGCGTTCCCGGAAGGTGATCCCAGCATCGAGCGCTGGTACCGCATCGACGCGCCTTCCGCCACATCAGGCTCTGCGGACATCACCATCTCCTACGACCCCATCGAACTGAACGGGCTCAGCGCGGATGCGATCGGGTTGTTCCGGTCGGACGGGTTGGACGGCCCGTGGGACCCGTTGGCTTCCACGAACGACCCGATGGACCATCTTGTGCAGGGATCGATCCAGGCCCCTTTCGGGGTCTACACCGCGTTCGATGTGAACGCACCGACACCTTCCCCCAGCTTGTTGGCGACCAATGGGCTGCATGTCTGGCCCACGCTCACGTCCGAGGTGCTGTTCATCCACTCCACCGATGGCGCGCCGCTGGGCCCCATCATGCTATTTGATGGACTTGGCAGGACCTTGCCGGTCATCACCCTGGGCAGGAGCGCCGACCTCGTATCGCTCCAGGTCGCCGATCTGGCGGCGGGGGCGTATTACCTGCGTGTGGGTGGACGCGCCATCGTGAAGTTCCGCAAGGCATGAAGTGCAAGACCCTTCTGTCCCTCATCCTCGCCGCTCCGTTGCCGGTATACAGCCAGCTGGAGATGCCCGTGAGGATGCAGTTGGATGGCCCGACCAACGAGGATCGACAGGTGACCGGCCTGGCCGATCCGACCCAGACCGATGCGGCGTTGAGCGTTGATGCCGTGCGGACCGGAACCGTCAATCGGGCGACCACCGCAGGCACCCTGCACCTTGAAGGTAGCGTGCAACCCGGGCCCTTCGTTCTGTCGCCGGGCCAGGTGGTGACGATCGTTCCACAGGAAGCCAACGAGACCGGTGCCGACCTCGATCTTGACAACACCGGAGCACACCCCTTGGTGAAATGGGGAGGAGTGCCGTTGGACAGTGCGGACCTCACCGCAGGGACCCCGGCCAGATTGGTGTTCGATGGGGTGAACTGGCAGCTATTGAACTGGAACGCACGTCCGTGCCCCACCGGCAGCAAACCCGCCAATGCAGGCCATTGCGTGGATACCGAAACACGTGGGACCGGCACCTACTACGAAGCGGTGGCAGCTTGTACTGATCGTGGTGGTCGACTCTGTTCGTTCGGCGAATGGTCATCGGCCTGCCGGCGCGATCCGGCCTTCCTACCCACAGTGACCAATTATGAGTGGATCGAGGATGCCGCCAACAACCCCAATGACGGCAAGGTGATGGGGCGTGGATACAACGGGCCGGATCCCATGGAAGGCCTTGCCTGTGAATGGGGCTGGACGCAGTCGCCGACGATCATCAGCCTTTACCGATGCTGCTACGACCGATGAGGAAGGTGCTGTCCGGCATGAGCCTGCTGCTCTCCATGTGTGTTTGCGCGCAAGTGGAGATCGACAAGGCCGTTCAATTCACCGGTCCCTCCGATCTGCGGGGGATCGATGGTCTTGATCGACCGACCGTGGGAAGCTCCGCGGTGACCGTGGAGGCCAGTCTGGTCGGGACCGCGTCGTGGGCGGAAGCCAGCATCAGTGGTCAGCAGGTGACCCTCACTCCGGTAGTGCCCATGGACAGCTACCGCGATGGCACCTTGCTACGCTTCGTGGCACCAGCGGACCTCCATGGTCCGATAACCCTCGGTTGTGATGAACTCCCAGCGGTTCCGTTGACGCGACCGGATGGTCTTCTCCCGGCGAGGGGTCAAGTGATCCCAGGTGCGGTGGTCGAGGTCCTCTACGCCAACGGCACCTGGATCCTGTTGGGGCTCACCGGGATCGGTTGCCCCCCCGGGACCGTCGCCATCGGAGAACGGTTATGCATGGAGCGTGCTTCACAGCCCAATCTGCTTTGGTTCCCGGCAGCCGACCGGTGCAATGACCTCGGTGGACGCCTTTGCAGCTGGGACGAGTTCTATGTGGCCTGCACACAGTACGCTTCCGAATTCACGAACATGTTGTCCGCATGGGAGTGGCTGGACGATTCTTCGAACCACGCCAACTCCGCGGTCCAGGTCGGGATGTCCACATGCACCGCCGAACGTTGGGCCAACCCGAACAACGTCACCTTGGGCCGCTCGCGGTGCTGCTTCACCCCTCGTTGACATGGTACATCGGATCCTGCTTCTCCTTTCCCTATTCTCTACCTCCTGGGCCATGGGTCAGGTGGTGTCGGACAGGGCGCTCACGCTCACTGGTGCCTTTCCCGAGGATCGGCAGGTGACCGGATTGCCGGATAGCGAGGTGAGTGACGCGGTCCTGACGACGAACACGGAACGACGGGGCACCTATCGCACCGCTGCACCAGTGGCCGGGAATGTCTGGTCGGTCGAGCTTAGTGCACTCACCGTAGCACCGCCCGCTGGCACCCAATTGGTCGTGGTGGCACCTCCGCCGACGAGCGGGGATATCGACCTCCTGGTGAACGGCCATGGCCCCTATCCGCTCCTCGCATCGGCGGGGGTGCGTGCGGCTGGAGAGGAGATCCCGCAGGGTACGGCACTCTCGGTGGTCATGGACGGCTCCGGCTTCCAGATCATGAACACGAACGTTCGACCACGCCGGCCCTGCCCGGACGGCACCTTGGCTGTGAACTCACGGTATTGCATCGAAGCGGTGGAGCATGCCGCCGTGGACTTCTTCGTTGCCGCCGGTGCGTGTGGGTCGGCAGGGATGCGCCTTTGCGAATGGGGAGAGTTCATCACCGCCTGCCAGCGTGCCGGCGATATCGGGCTGGCTGGTGCGACCAATAGTTGGGAATGGAGCAACGACGCTTCCAATGAGAACAACAGTGCCCGCGTGGTCGGAGCAGGCAGCTGCTTGAGCGCAGGTAACGCCATCGTCACGGGGAGCATCGACCGGAACTACCGGTGCTGTTACACACGTTGATCGCCATGGAGTGGAAGGCCTTCATCCGTCGCTGGCGGTCAAGGGGCCCGGCGACAGGTCTTGCCCTTTTCCTGGCCTGTGCCGCGACCATGGCACAATGGGATCTCGGAACCTCGTTGAACCTGTCCGGAACAGCCCCTGACGACCGACAGGTCCTCGGCGTTGCGGATCCTGAACAACCCGATGATGCTGTGAGCCTTGGCAGCGCACGCCGGAAAACCAGCACCCGGTCGATCGTTTCGGGATCCTTCGTGCTTGAAGGTGACCTCACACCCGCACCTTCCGATCTGGTGCCCGGCATGGTGTTGACCATCGTGCCCCTGGAGGTGAACGCCCCTGCGCCGACCCTTGCGCTGAACGGACTGACCGGACGCCCGATCCTCAAAGGCGACGGGATCGCTCTTGACGCCGGTGACCTGCGGCCTGGAGTACCGGTGCGTGTCATCTTCGATGGGACCGTGTTCCAACTCGTCTCCGCCACCTTCCTGGGATGCTCGAGCGGATATGTGCCCGTGACCAACACCTATTGCATCGCCGATCAACCTGGCGAAGCCGCCACCTTCTATGATGCGATCGCGGCCTGTGGTGCGCAAGGCGGACGGTTGTGCACCATCAGCGAGTGGAGCCACGCCTGCAGTTCCCTACCCTGGTTCTTCGGCACGGTGACCCAGGCCGAATGGGTGGACCACGCGGCCAATAACAACACCGGGGCGAAGCTCGTTGGTGTGGGGATCGATGGCGGCGGCGTGGGAGAAGGATCCGGATGTGAGTTCGGCGGACAGAGCCCCCCTACCAACCTCTTCCCTTACCGCTGTTGCTACAACCGATGAGACGTCCCGCGACCGCCGTTGCCCTGCTCCACTGCGGTCTGGCCCTCGCACAGGTCCGGATGGACGGGGACGTTCGTTTCGTTGGTCCGGATGGTGAACGACGGATCGACGGCCTTGCCAGCCCACTGGATGAGACCGCGGCCATACCGGTATCGGTCCTTGCATCCGGTACGGTGCATTGGGCGGAGGCCAGCTTGGAGAGCGGTTCCTTGCGTCTCGTCCTGGACCCACCGGTCATCCTGGTCGATGACGGCCTGCTCATCCGGTTCCTGTCACCCGTCACGAACGATGGGCCAATGGCGATCACGGCGGTCGGAGCGACCGCCATCCCCTTGGTCCGCACCGATGGATCACCGCTCCCGGGAAGCGCGCTGCGAGCCGGCACCGTTGCGGAAGTGCTCTTTGAAGATGGTCGATGGATCCTGTTGAACCCATCTTCGAAGACCTGCCCTCCCGGAACGGTCCCGACCGCCGGACCCACCTGCATGGATGCATCGGCTTTCCAAGGGCTGCGCTTCTATGAAGCCATCGAGCATTGCGCAGCACGTGGTGGCAAGCTCTGCACCTGGGATGAGTACGCGGTTGGATGTGCACTGCGTCAAGCCGAGCTCTCCGGACTGTTCGTCGAATGGGAATGGATCGACGATACGTCCAACCACACCCACACGGCGAACCAAGCAGGACGCTTCACGTGCCAGAGCCAACGGTCAGCGAACGTGATCGTGACCATGACCGGGAACACCCGTTGTTGCTACAGGACCCGATGATGCCTCGAACCCTCCATCTCCTCATCGGGCTCGGCCTCGGCGCGTTGTCGCATGCCCAGGTCATTGTGGATAAGGCCGTGATCCTCGATGGACCCTCCGGTCGGGTACGAGGGCTGGAGTCATCCATCGCGCCTGGCGCAGCATTGAACGCGGAGACCCTTCAAACCAATACCGCACAAACAGCTTCCACGGTCGCCGGCAACACCTGGACCATCGATCTTCCGGCATTCGGACCGACGCCGGGCAATGGTGCGCAGTTGGTCGTGGAGGTCCCGATGTTGAGCGATGAGCCTGTTGGGATCATCCTCAATGGGAATGGTCCCCTTCCCTTGTTGCATGAAGGGGTACCCATGAACGGATCCGAACTGGTGGCCGGCAGCTTGCTCTCGATCGTCCTCGCCAACGGGAACTTCCATGTGCTCAATGGCTCGCACGACCTGAGACGAGCCTGCCCTTCAGGAACCGTCCTCGTGAACGACCAATACTGCATCGAACCGACCGAACACGGATCCGGTGACTATTTCCAAGCCGGCCTTGCCTGTGCGGCCAGCGGGTTGCGCTTATGCACGTGGGCTGAGTTCGTTCTGGCCTGCGATCGGAGCCTTGAGCTGCAGCTCACCGGGATGACCAACAGTTGGGAATGGACCAACAACACCTCCAACGAGGACAACAGCGGCCGCATCGCCGGGTTGAACAGCTGTGTCTCCGCGGGGAACTGGTTGTCCACCGGAAGTTCGCCGATCGCCTATCGCTGCTGTTACACGCGGTGACCCGCCCGGTCAACGCTTTGCAACCGTCGCGAACAGGTCCAGGAAGCGCTCGGTCACCTTCGGCCAGCCGAAGTGCTGTGCACAACGTGCGTAGGAAGCTTCGCCCATGGCTCGTCTTTCCTCGGCGGTGGATGCGAGCATCCGGTCCAACGCCCTGCGCAATGCCGCTTCATCCCCTGAGGGAAGCAGTGATCCGTTCGTTCCGTCCACGAGTTCCGCTGTTGCGCCCACATCGGAAACGATGATGGGGCGCGACCGGGCCATGGCCTCGAGCACCACGGTGGGCATACCTTCAAAGCGCGTGGGCAGGACGAAGACATCGCAACCGCTGTAGAGATCGAACAACTGGTCATCATCCACGCGACCGAGCAACTCGACGTTCGATGGTACCCCGGCCGCTTTGATGGATGCGAGGAGCGGTCCGTCACCTGCGAGGAGGAACCGCAGTGCATCCTGCCGTCCTTCCTGTTCGAACCGGCGGGCCACGCCGATCAACAGGTCGATGCCCTTGTTCCAAGCGAACCGACCGACGAACAGCGCGCGCATCGGCGGGGCCATCGACCTGAAAGACGCCGGTGGTGGAACATCGACCGCGTTGGGGAGAACAACGACCCTGGCCCTCGATCCGTTGACCAGCTTTTCCAGGATGGGGGTGAGCCTGCCACCTAGGGAGATCACCACCTTGCTCCGGCGTGCCATGTAACGCACCACCCGGCGGAACGGAAGCCCCATCATACGTTCCTTCCACGTGAGCCCTTGGAACATCTCGAGGCCATGCGGATGCACGATGAGGCGGTCGCTGAACCGACCCATGTGCTTCCACACACTGAAACCCTGGGACAGGATCACATCCGGCGCGATCCGTTCCAGTTCAGCCGCGACCCTTCCGCTGTACCGCCATAGCTCGGCGAGGTAGAACCTGGAAGGGTCGATGCCGGTGATCGGCACCTCTTGGATGCCATTGATCCCGGCGAAGACACCCGGCTCATGCGGATGGATGACCGTGAGGCGGATCCTACCGGTCGCTGCGAGATGCTCGGCCAGCAGGCGCGAGTGCCGTTGCATACCGCCCATCGCTCTTGGGAAGACCCCGTCCGTGCAGAGCACGACACGTGGCCTTGACGCGGCGGGCTGCTGCGGTTTCACGTCAGGCACGATCGAGGATGCGCTCCTTGAGCAATGTGGCCACACCCTCGTCGATCCCCCACTGCGGCTCCCACCCGGTCACACGTTTCAACTTGCTCACGTCGGCCAGCAGGTGCATCCGTTCCACTTTTCGCACACGCGCGGGGTCCACGCTGATGGTCAATGGCTCACCGAGCTGCCGAGCGAACGCGTCGACGATCTCGCGAACACTGTATTCGATCCCACGCCCGATGTTGAAGACCTCGCAGCCCTTGACCTGTGCGCGCAACAAAGCGGACATCGCCCGGCTCATGTCCTCGGTGTGGATGAAGTCGCGTTTCGGATCGAGATTTCCCAGCCGTAGTTCGCGCACCCCGGACAGCACCTGCTTCTGGATCTCCGGGATCAGGTGTGGATTGGTCTCGTTGGGACCGAAGGCGTTGAAGAAGCGACCGACGATGCTGGTGATGCCGGTGCGTAGATGGAACTCGCTGACCAGCTTCTCGGTGGCGAGCTTGGTGATCCCGTAGATATCCATCGGACCGGTGGCGTGGGTCTCGGCCATGGCTCCGTCGGCGATGGGATAAACCGCAGCCGTACTGGCCACGAAGACCTGCTCCACGCTGCCGCAGGCCTCGCATGCATCGAGGACATTGATGGTACCGAGCACGTTGATCTCGGATGCTTCCACCGGATGCGCATTGCAGTACGGTATGAAATGCACGGCGGCGAGGTGGAGCACACGATCAGGCCGCACGGCCACCATGGCACGCATCAACGCGTCACGGTCCCGGATGTCCACCGCATGGAACCGTTCATCCGGCACACCGGCGAGCGATCGAAGACCGAATGACAGATCATCAAGTACATGCACCTCGAATCCCTCCTCCTGCAAATGCTTGCTCAGGGCCGAACCGATGAAGCCGGCCCCTCCAGTGATCAGTACACGCGTTCCGTTCGCCATGGATCCGCGAAAGTACGGGGCTCCATCGGACCGTGCTCAGGAAAGGACGTTCAGGATGCGCCTGTAGCCGGCATCGAAGGCCTGTTTCGTCAGGTATTCCCGTGCATAAGCGCGCATTCTCACCGAAGTGGCGGGATCCGTCGGGTGCAGCTTCGGGACCACGTCATCGACCTCGATGACCGAACCAAGGTCATGTTCCCGCACGGCCTGGCTGAAGTCCCCGATGTGCGGGGAGATGAGCACGGGAAGTCCGGCTGCGAGGTACTCCGCGAATTTGGTGGGCGACGCGACGCGATTGGTGACCGTATCCTCGCGCAGAAGGAGGCCCATGTCACAGTCGGCCAGGATGCCGGCCACTTCCGACGCCCTTGCCCAACGCACGTCCACGCGTCCCGGAAAACGCGCCTGGAGCGCGGCGTTGTTCTCATCGGGCTTGGAGAGGAAGAGCAGATCCACCCAAGGCTGCTCACGCAGTACCGGGGTCAGGATATTCTCCAGCAAGGCGAAAGATTGCCAGCCCGCAGTGCTTCCACTGTAGACCAGCTTCACCCTCCTTCCTTCCGACACGATGCGTCCGGCATCCGGAGCATCGTGGTCCGATCCAAGCGTGCAGGGGATCACCTCCACCGCACCGCCCTGCCACTGGTAGCGCTCCACCCAGTGGCGCACGAGCGCCGCGCTCACGGCAAGTCGGATATCCGCATCGTGGATCGCGGCACGTTCCAATGGTCTGAACTGTGCGATGACGTGATCATCATCGATCAAGCGGTACTCCTCCCATTCCGCCGCGTAAGCACCGCGCGCATCGTAACACACATGGCGAGTGAGGCCCCATTTCCGGAGCCGAAGCGCCAACCCCGTGGCGAAGACCCCACGTGCCATGATCCCGGTGGGCCGCGACCATAGACATACCAAGGCGAGGAGAAGGATGTTCCATCGCCAGCGACGCATCGTCGGGACCATGGGCAGGACCCAGGCCGCGGCATCGCGTTGATGGATGGCCCTGCGCGAAGCGCGGTACCCTCTTGCACTCACGAACGCCACCAGTCGCACGCGCGCACCACCGCATCCGTTCATATAGGCGACCACATCGGTCACCTGGCTCCAATACACGCCCGAGGGCTGGTCGTTGTAAGTAACGTAAAGGATCACCGCTCGGTGGTGAGTGCATCGAAGACACGTTCCGTGGCATGGCCATCCCAGCGATCGGGGATGCGGCCTTTCTTGAAGGTGCCCTTATGGATGCGATCGATCATCGTCCGTAACGCGTCCAGGTCGAAGGTCATCAGCTCATTCGTACCCTCCGTCACCGTCACCGGTCGTTCGGTGTTCGGTCGAAGGGTCAGGCAGGGCACGCGACGGAAGGTGGTCTCCTCCTGGATCCCACCGCTGTCCGTGATGACGAAGGCACTGGTGGCGATGAGCTTCTGGAAGGCGAAATAGTCCATCGGTTCAGCTACGTGCAGGCCCTTCACCGCGCGCAGACGATCGAGCATGCCGAAGCGCTGCAGGTTCGCCATGGTGCGCGGATGCACCGGAAAAACGATGGGATGGTCCTTCGATACGTCCTCGATCAGGTGGACCAGGTCGGCCAGGCGATCGGGATCATCCACCGTGGCAGGCCGATGGATCGTCATGAGCACCTGCCCGCCTTCGCCGAGATCCAGGCGATCCAGTACATCGGATGCCTGGATCCGGTGCTCGAAGGCCACCAGGGTGTCGATCATCGTATTCCCCGTGTAGTGTATCCTCTCCGTCGGCACGCCCTCGGCGATCAGGTTCTCGGTCCCACTTGGTTCGGTGACAAGGAAGCGATCCGTGATCCGGTCCGTGAGGATGCGGTTGATCTCCTCGGGCATGCCCCGGTCCCGACTCCGAAGGCCGCTTTCGAGGTGCACCAGATGAACACCGCATTTGTTCGCCGTGATCGCGGCTGCCAGGGTGCTGTTCACATCGCCGACCACCATCATGGCATCGGGCCGCTCCTGTGCCACCACCTGCTCCAGGCCGAGCATGATGTTGGCCATCTGGGCGTTCGGGGTGCCCGGTGGCACCTCCAGCCAATGGTCCGGCACCAACCCGAACTGCTCGAAGAAAACGGTGCTCATGCGGTCATCGAAATGCTGGCCCGTGTGCACCAGGCGGACCTCCCAGTCTCCGCGTTGTGCTGCGACCGAACGCATACGCGTGACCTTGATGAAATTGGGCCGCGTTCCCACGACCACCAACAGCTTCCTCATTGGACCGTGCGAAGATGCGGACCTTGAGCGGAAATCCGGCATGCCCACCGGTCCGCGCTCATGCGTTGCGGTCACGCATGCGGCTGAAGTACCGTGCCAGCCGATCCGTGGCGCTGAAGCCGATCAGGCGATAACAGGCGCTGTACAGGGGCGTGGTGGCCGATGTGGGATCGGGAACGAAACCGGCCGGCAGGTTCTCCTTGAACGCTTGAAGGCCTGCGTTGGGATCATGCCTCGCCAACACCCGGATCGCCATGAAGATGACCTGGTCCGCCGCCGCGATCTCCTGTTCAAAACCGGATGGATCGGTGCGTTCCATGTGATCACGCATGGCCCGACGCAAGTGGATGAAGCGGATCCAATTGTCACGCAACCCGGTTCGGCTGATGGAGCCTTGGGCACGCTTCAACACGAGGCTGCTGACAAAGGGATCCCACGCCACACGGGCACCGCTCTTCAGCATCCGGAACATCAGCTCATAATCCTGGCTGCTCGCCTGATCCTCCTTCCATCCGCTCACCGCCTCCAGCGCCGACCGCTTGAACAGGTTGGAGCTCGTGGTGCCCAGTTGGGTGCGGACCAGGGCCATCCAAGGGCTACCCTCCTTCGCCACCACCTTCTCCTCACGACCGTCCTCATAAACGTTGAGGAAATCGGCCACCACCAGGTCCGGCAGATCGGTGTTCCGGGCCAGGTCCACCTGCCGATGCAACTTGTCGGTGAGCACCGCATCATCGGCATCCAGGAATTGGATGTACTCGCCGGTTGTTCTGGCCATCCCCAGGTTGCGCGCGGCGCAGGCACCGCGACGAGGACCAGCCGTCCACCTGAACCGCCCGGCATAGGTCCGTTCCAGTTCCTCGAGCCGGGCCTTCGTGCCATCGGTCGATCCGTCGTCGATGGCGAACACGTCCAGGTCGTCGTAGGTCTGTTCCATGATGGACCGCACCGCCACGTCCACATGATGCTCGACATTGAAACAAGGGATGACGACCGCGATCCGCATGAGCTACAAAGGTCGCCACTTCAGGAAAAGCGCACAAGGCGGACCTACCCGACCGGGACCGCCTCCTGCTCGTGCGCCTCCAGCACCTGGTCGACGAAGGCATGGAAGACGCGGCGCGCCTCGAAGCCCTCGGACCAGGCCTGTCGCACTCCAGCGCGAAACGCAGGGCCCGCCATGGGACCCGCTTTGAAGCCGTCCAGCAATCGGGCCACCTCCTCCGGAGCCGGATCCTGTGGCAGGAGCACACCGGTACGCGCATCAACAAGGTCACGCACCCCGCCGGAATCAGCCACGATCAGCGGAATGCCGAAGCTCGCCGCCTCCTGGGCCGCAACGGCCACACCTCCCTCCAGCTCGGCCAGGTGCACGAAGACATCGACCGGATGCGTGCGGTACCAGGCCATGATGTCGGCATTCTGGAACATCCCCTTGAACTCGACCTCGATGTTCGGTGGGAGGCTTTGCGCGGCTTCCTTCACGCGTTGTTCCTCCAGGCCGGAACCGAAGTGCACCCATCGCACCGGCACGGTGACATTCTTCAGCGCCTCGATCAACAACAACACCCGCTTGCGCGCGATCAGGAAGGAACAGCTCACCAACTTCAGCGGTCCGCTGGCATCATACGGGCCGGGTCCGTGGTCCGTTGTGCCCAGACGCGCCAACACGAATCGTTGCGCGATACGCGGGTGCCTGGTCCGCAGATGCTCCATCCCCGTGCGCGACGCACAGTAGACCGTTCCCACATGTTCCAGCTGGAAGCTGCGAAAGGGGATCCAACCATTCTGGTTCTGCTGCTCGTAGATGTCGAAGCCGTGGGCGCGGCTGAAATAGCGAAGCCGCTTGTCGCGTTCGCGCACCACACCGAGGACGGTGGCCCAATCATGCGTCCAGTAGGCATAGACCACCACCCGTTGCGGATCGTACCGTGGCATGAGCTCGCGACGGATCACCTCCGCCCGGTGGATGAACTGGCCCACCCGCGCCCGCAGGTAGGGCCACTGCTCACGGAGCTGCTTCCACGTCGGAGCGCCCTTCATCAACGACCCCAGCAACTTCATCACCACCCGCGCGTTCCGCAGCATCACCGTGGGTCCCGCGCCCTTGAACGGATCCCTGATGGGGTGTTGCACCTCCGCATTGGACGGGATCGGCCTCAACTCACCATCTGCGTGCTCCGGGAAGATCAGGACCTTCTCGAACCGCTCGCAGAGCACGGGCAGCTCGTTCTCGAGGAAAGCCTCCCTGAAACCATGCGGGAAGCGTGTCGTGAACAACCACAGCTCCTTCCTATGTTCCGCTCCGATCATCCTTTGATGAAGACGGAGATCAAGTAACGCCATTTGCGCCAACCCCAGCTCCCATCGCATCGCATGTGCTGAACGGCCGCGCCGAAGCCGAACGCCGGGAGGTGGTAGTACAGCGCCTCCCAATGATGCCGGAGCTGGGTCTGAAGTGCTGCCTGATCGAATGTCCCATGTTCCCGGTTGAGCCGGTCCAGTTCCTTCAACCAAGCATGGAATTCCCGGACATCCGCCGCACCGAAAGGCTTCGGGAAACACTTCACCGTGGCGAGCTGAAGCTCCCGTTGGCGATCACTGAGCGGCCACCCCAGGCGCTCGAACACATACCGATAAAGGAAGCGAAGGTCCGCAGCACGATCACGACCGTGGGCAATGTTCATCGCACCCTTCCGATAATGGATCAAGGGCCTGTCCAGGTTGAGGAAATGCGTGTGCCGGGCCAGTTCCAACTGATGCATCCAATCCTCCCCATACCGGGGCCATTCATCGCGGAAGCGCACCTTGTGCTGACGCAACACCGCAGTGCGGTAAGCTGTGGCCGGTTGGTTCAAGGGCACCCCGAAGAGCATACGCGCCTTGCACGCCGCGTCCGACAATTCCACCCGGTGCAGGGTCTCGTGCTCGGTCATCAACCGAAGGTGACCACTGGTGGCACCCACTTCGGGATGTCCGTCCAGCACCGCGACCTGCACCGCGAAGCGATCGGGATACATGATGTCGTCGGCATCCACCCGGATGATGTACTCTCCACTGGCGTCATCCATCGCGCGCTGCGCAGCTCCGCCGGGGCCGATGTTCCGTTCGTTCCGGATGATCCGCAGTCGGGGATCGGCACACGCCCTGAGGATGTCGAGGCTCGCATCCGTGCTCGCATCATCCACCGCGATCACCTCGAAGTCCTGGAAGGTCTGCGTGAAGACACTGTCCAGGCAGGCCTGCAGGTAGGGCGCCTTATTGAACACCGGTATGACCACGGATGCCTTCATGCGATCCAGAGACCAAGCTTCCTTCCCAACCGATACCACCACCAGCCAGGTGCGCGAAGACCTGGCCGCATCGCCTTCCAACGCGCTTCCAGATCCGGACCACCCGGGACCGTATCACCGCCCATGAGCTCGCTCAACCGTTTCATCATCCGGAATCCGGCTTCCGAGGCGATCGTGGCGTTCCATTTCACCAGGAACCGGATGATCATGCGTCGCACCAACGCGGCCTGGCCCGGCCTGGCGTTCGATGCTCGAAGATCAGGTGGGTCGGGATACCCGCTATCGAGGACGGAGACCATGTCCGTGTCGCCGACGGCCACCGCCATCGCACGCAACAAGGCGGCCGTTTCCCGCACGAAGCCCCGGGTTCCCTCCGCCGTCTTGCTCGCAGGTTGAAGGCGGAACACGGCGAGTTCGTGATCGGTCGTTCGCACCTGCCCGGGACCATGTGCCAACAGGACCCGCCACCAAAGGTCGAGGTCCATGCAATAGTGCAGTGCCGGGTCGATGCCACCAACGGCACGGACCGCATCCATCCTGTAGAAGGTGGCTTGCTGATTGATCACCGGCGCCACGAACAGCGCATCGGAGCTCGTGTGGTCGTTCAATGATGAGCGCTCAAAGGACCCATCCGGTCGTTCCAGTCGGCGGCGCCCTTCAAGGATGATCAGGTCCGGATCGCTCGCGAAGCGTTCGGACACAACGGATAACGCACCCGGCAGGAGGCGATCGTCGCTGTTGATCCAGCCGAAGACATCGCCCGTGGCATGCGCAAGCCCCTTGTTCAGCGCATCGCTCTGCCCCGCATCCGGTCCGCTGCACCACCATGCCAGGTGAGGCTCCCAGGACCTTATCACCGCAGCGGAGCCATCCGTACTTCCTCCATCCACGACGATATGCTCGACCGTTGCACCGACCTGTTCATGCACCGACCGCAAGCATTCCTCCAGGTAGGACGCCTGCTGGTAGCTCGGGGTGATGATGGTGATCCTGGGTGCCATCGGTGTTCAAGAAGGTACCAGATCGCGATAGATACGCCTCGTCCCGTCCAACATGCGATCCAGGGTGAAGCCATCCAGCACACGCTGACGACCCGCCCGACCCATATTCATGGCAAGATCCCGATCCATGGCAAGCCTACGCATCGCCTCCACCAGTTCCTCGTGTGTCCGATAAAGGCGTCCACTGGTCCCATCGATGACCAGTTCCGGTGTGGCGCCGGATGCATGACCGATCACTGGAAGCCCGTCCGCCATGGCCTCCAAGGTGATGCGACCCAGTGCCTCATACCGCGAACACTGGAGCACCGCATGCGTGTGGTCCATCACCCCGCGGATATCCTTCACGAAGCCATGGAGCGTGACCACCCCGTCCAGACCCAGGGCATGCACGAGTTCCCTCACCGGTGCCATCTGTCCATCGCCAACGAGGTGCAATCTCGTGAACGGTAGACCGGCATGGACCGCTGCGAAAGCCCTTACCGCTTCCAGCTGGCCTTTGGACGCATGGAAATAGCCAGCCAGCATGAACGCGAAGGTGCCATCGCCGTTCCAACGATCGGCCACCATCCATTCCCGTTGCTTCCACTGTTCCACCGTGATGATCCCGTTGGGGATGATCCGGACGCGTTCTCCCAACGGCATCCACTGGCGCATGTCGTCGACCACGGCTTGTGAGAGTGCGATGACGGCATCCGCCTTCCGCAGTTCGCGTGCATAGCGCCGCACACCGCCATCCACCTTGAACCGGTAGTGGAGGAAGGGCAGCTCGCGGATGTGCCAAATGTGCGGCACCCGCAGACCGTGCGCGAGCGCACCTCCGATGCCGATGACCGCGCTATTGGTGTGCACGAGCTCCACCGCATGTTCCCTGGCAAGGACATCGATCCGCCGGATGGCTTCCGCATTGAGCTGTTCCCGCATGCGCGCGGCACGACGGAAGCGCAGGCGCTGCATGAAGCGATGGTGCACACGGCCCGAGTACACCTGTTTGTGCATCCAGCTCGCGAAGGGGACCATGGCATGAGCGATCCCGCATCGACGCAGCTCCTCGATCAACGGACCATCCGCGGCCGCTACCACGAAGGGTCGGACCGCTCCGGCATCGCGAAGGCCCACCACCAGATCGAGCAGGGACCGGTTGGCGCCGTACAGGTCGGCATAATGCGTGAGGTATAGGACATGCAACGGCTTCATGTGCTTCGTGCCGCGCGTTCCAGGATGTGTTGCAAACGGCCCACCTGCACCTCCACGCGATGCGCCACTTCGGCGTAGGCCCGTCCGGCCAGTCCCATACGCAACGCCAGTCCGGGATCATCGACCAGGGTGACCATGTGATGGGCCATGGCGTCCACGTCCCGCTCCTCACACAGCAGGCCGCGCTCACCGTCCACCACATCGGGGATGCCGGCATGGCGCGTGGCGATCACCGGCACCGCGGACGCCATCGCCTCCAACACCGCGAGTGGCGTGCCCTCGTGGTCGTTGTCCGGTGTGACGACGCTGTGCTGGACGAAGGCCCGGCTCGCATGCATCAGCCGGGCGATCTCCTCCGGTTTCCTCACGCCGCAGAGATCAACACTGGCACCCAGGCCAAGCTCACCGACCAGCTGCCGGCAATCCTCCCAAAGCCTGCCCTGTCCCACCATGGTGAGCCGCGCCTCCGGTCGGGCCGCCACCACCTTGCTGAACGCGGCGATGGTGAGGTGCGGCGCCTTCTTCTCCGCGAAACGACCCACGGCGAGGAAATGCGGTGGTACCAGGTCCGGTCGGCCGGGTGTGAAGCGGTCCACATCGATGCCGTAACAGTTGTAGATCACCTTCTCGCGCGGTGCGCCGATCGCCAGTAACTGGGCTTCCATGGCCCGGCTCACCACCACCAACGCACTGGCGTACCGGAAGAGTTCCCGGTACCCACCGTACCGTTGGATGTAGTCAGGGCGATGTGCATCAAAGCCATGGAAGTGGACCACGAGCGGCACCTCGGCACGTTCGCAGGAAGCCGCGATCTCCGCCCCCATGTTCCCGTATTCGGCCAGCATCACTTCCGGCGTGAACGCCTTCAGCCGCTCGACCAGCCGATGTCGGGCCAGTCCAGGCGCACCGCCGAAGCGTCTTCCCGCCAACCGATCATAGAGCGACCAAGGTCCCGTGGTGCGGACCAACGGACCACCGTGGGATGCATTGCGCGGCGGTACGCCACCGGACAGCAGCAGCTCCACCTTGTTCAGCCGCTCGATGTGGGCCGCGATGAAGGTCTCGCTCCATGCGTTCTCCGCCGGGGATGCCAGCGCTATCCGCAAGGAACGGCCCTCACTTGCCACCGGTGACACGTTTCATCGCCCGTCCCAATCGGCCGCGCACCGAGGTATCGGGTTCCTTGTTCTTCTCGGCGAGGCGCCGCTCGCTATCCGCGATCACATCCTTCGGGAAGCCCGCCGCCAGCAGACGGTCGCGCAGCACTTCGAGATGCGGACGAAGCAGGCCGTCCACACCCGAAACGATCCCATCGATCATGGAGCGTGTGAAGTGGATGAAGACGATGGGGAACGTACCGTTGATGAACACCTCGCCCTGGTCGTTGCGGATGCGTGCACATTCCACCATGTTCCAATTGGCCACGTTGCAGCCACGGTGCTTCAGGACCTCGACCCCATCAAAGTAGACGGGCAACAGGTTCAGGTGGGTCTGATCCACGTATTGCCCCTGGGTGAAGTCCTTGATGCAGACCGCCAGGCAGTTGGCGCCCCAGGCTTGCAAGGCCGCTTCGCCTCCTTGCGATGCGGCCACGAAGCCCCCATTGTACAGACCACCGACGTACAACAGGTCGAAGTTCGGACGGTCAACCGTGGCAGTGGCACTGCGCCAATGCGGGCTCAACAGCACCGACCCTTTGTCCAGTGCCTTCCAAAGCCACGCCGGATCGCTGAAGAAGTGCAGGTCGCAATCGCCATACATGACCTTGCGATAGCGCTTGAGCAACTGGAGCATCAGCACCGGCTTGAGGCTCCACCGGAGCTCGTCGCTCTGCTCGGCGTACTTCGTTCCGATCGCCGCGCCCAGTTCCGTATCATTCATGTCGGCCAACAGGAGGAACTCCACGCCGGGCCTACCACCCGCGTCCAGGGAAGAGGCATCCTCCACATCGGTCACCAGCACGACGAAAGGCAACGCGGCATCCCACTGCCGAAGGGAGTCGCACAGGGCCAAGGCCCAGCCCAGGTGGCTGCGGGTGATGATGGTGCAGAAGCACTTCTCCATGGCCGCCTACTTCGATGAGGTGAGTTTCGCGCCGATGCGACGGAAGATACCGTCGATCCACCGGATGCACGAAAGCAGCGGCCCGCTGTCCGCCTGTCGTTCGCGGTGTTGCGTGTCCAGGACCATCCGAAGCATGCGGCGCTGCCCTTCCCGGAAGAAGACCGGGTGCTTCTGGTAGAGCCGCTCGTGCAGGGCCACGAACTTCGCCTCCTGCGCGGTGGCACCACCGCCATGCTTGCGGTAGCGGGCACTGATGCGGTCCAGGAACACGAAGCGGGAACCCGCTTCCACCAGGCGGATCCAAAGGTCATAGTCCTCGATATGCTGCAGGTCCGGCGCGGTATCGAAGCAGCCTGCGTCCAGCACGTGAGCGCGCCGTGCCACCACCGCCGAGGGCAGGATGAAATTGTAGACGGCGAGCGACAGCGGGAAGTGGTCCTTCTTCCACGGTTCGAAGTAGGCCTTGTGCGTCCAGATCCGTCCCGGTTCATCGCGATAGCTCAGCACAGGTGCGCACGCCACATCCGCGCCCGCGGCCAAGGCCGCCAGTGCCGACCCGAGATGGTGCGGCAGCCAGGTATCATCGGGATCCAGGAAGGCGACGAACTCTCCACGTCCGGCGCGGATCCCGGTGTTGCGTGCCCCACTCACCCCCTGGTTCACCTCGTGCCGGATGTATGCCACAGGCTGTTCCACGCTGTCGGCGAATTCACGGACCACCTTCTCCGTACCGTCCTCCGGGCCATGGTCGTCCACCACGATCACCTCCCAACGCGCTTCGGTCTGTGCCGCGATGGAGCGCAGGGCCTCGCCGATGTACGGACCCATCTTGTAGGCAGGCAGGACGATGGTGACGATCGGTTCAGCCATGGATCGTGCGAAAGAAGCGTGCGATCCCCTTCCGTTTCGCGTCGTCGAAGGCCCGATCGGTCGCACTGCGCGAACGGTCGGAAGACCACCTGTGGAGTTCGTAGAACGCATCGCCGAAGCGAAGGCTCAGGAGCCTGCCGATGGCCCTACCCAGGCTCGGAGGCGGCATGGCCTGCTGCACCTTCAACCCGTGCAGATGGCGCAGGAAGGTGCGGGAGAATGCATGGCCTTCCGCGAGTCGCAGCAGGTATGCCCGATCGACACGTGACCGGCCTATGAGGTGGCGCACTCGCAATTCCGGGAAGATACCCTTGCCGTGACCCATCTCACAACTGACCCAGGAGAACTCATCGTCGCCGCACGAGTTCAGCGTGTTGCCAGCGCGGTCCAATCGCTGTTTCTGGGGATCGTCCAGGATGATGCGCGCATACCGCTGAGCCACCTCCCGCGTGACCACCATGCCCGCCCCCCACGGGATACAGGCATCCTGGGGATCGTTGGACCAGCTCGCCACCGGAACGGTACGCAGCGCCAGCATGGTGGTATAGGGCAGGAGGTCGGGTGCGGGGGCCACCTCGAACTCCGGCTCAAGCACTCCGGCGCCGAACACGCCCAGCTGCGGCTCGCGCGCTGCGATGCCCAGGGCGCGGGTGAGGTAGTCGGGCGCCAGCACGTTGTCATCATCCACGAACAGGATCAGGTCGCTCGTCGTTTCCTGAATGGCTCTGATCCGGGCCATGGTCAGGCCCAAGCGTGATTCCCGCACCATCCGGGCCCGTGGATGCCAGGTCATGTCCACCCGTTCCAGGCTACCGTTGGTGGACGCGTTGTCCACGATCAGCAACTCCCAGGCGGCATAGGGAAGGTCCTGTTGACGAAGCGAAGAGAGCGTCCGTTCCAGCTGATCCGGTTGCGGATCATGCGTGCAGATGACGACGGCGAGCGTCGTGGCCTTCGAGGGGTCGTTCACTTCATCCATCGGTCACCGTCCTGGACACCGCGTTCGCGAAGTAACCCAATGGGTCGGAAGGCACCCAGCCCAGGAGCCGCTCATGTGCCCGAAGCCCCATGGCGGCCCATTGTTCCCGCGCCTGCCAGGCCCGCTCCAGCGCCTCGTCCAGGGCATCGACCGTGGGGGCGCTGATCAGGTAGCCATCGATGCCATCGGTGATCAGGTCCCGGGCACCACCCACATCCGTGCTGATGACCATGCGGCCGTGGGCCATGGCCTCCTGCAAGGCGAGCGAGCGCCCTTCCATGCGCGAAGCGAACAACGCCGCATGATGCGTGGACCAGATCGCCGCCTTGTCAGGCACGTGGCCTCTGAATGTCACATTGCGGAGGTCATGCACCCGGACCGCGCGCTCCAATGTCGCGCGTGATGCACCCTGGCCGAAGAAGGAGACCTGCAGGGGCCGTTCCCGCCATTTCGGGCGGGCCAGGAGTGCGATGACGAGATCCTGTCCCTTGTGATGCGGTGACAAGGCGCCGACCATGGCCAGGGACCAGCCGCCTTCCGTTGGAGGAGGGTCGAGCACTTCCGTCGTCGTATCCACGGGATTGTGCACGATCGAGGCACGGGTGAACACATACCCCAGTTCTCGTTCCGTCGCCTGCCGGTTCTGTTCGGAAACGAACCAGACCCGCGCGGCCCCCTCATAAGCATCGAGGTAGGCCTGCGTCATGTCATCGTTCATGGGAAGCCCCTCAATGACCAACTGGACCACCACGGCATACGCTTGCTTCCGGTCCCGCAGGACCTTGCTCATCCGAAGGAACTTGGGACATAGCTGATAGCCGACGGAGAAGACCACGAGGTCCGCCTTCGTACCCTGAAGCAGCTCCAGCTCATTGCTCCGGAACATGGGAGGCGCCCCCTGCAGCACGGTGGCCCAGGCCTGCTGCAATCGGTTCCGCTGGATCCTGCGCTCATGGCGTTTGTGCACCAGCACCCCACCTGCGCGGAGGGAACCGAGGACGGCGGGCTCCGGTGAATGGTCCCAAACGGAAGCGGTGACACGATGGCCCTCCCCGGCGAGGCGGGCTGCTGCACCGCTCCACAGCTCTTCACTGCCTCCCCAGGGAACGGCGTCGTTCGTACTGATGAAGAGGTATTCCAAATCTTAGCTGCCTGCAATCGTGTGCCAATGTCGAACACATGACGACGCGGGGCGAAAATAACATGTGGACATAGCTCGGCGTGATTTCGGACTGATTCAAACCCGATGTCGTACACGACCCGATCCAACGGATGATCACCATGGGGTAACGATCAAGCCGCCAACCGTTTTCGAGCGCCTCGTAGACGGCGACCCAATTCAATGCTTGGGAGTTCTATGAATTTGTACACACACCACGATACTACTAAGACTATAATGAACAAGATAAGAATGAACATCGTGACACCCAACGCACCGTGTCCTGCACCTCGTACTGATAGATACCATCTTAGTATTGGTTGATGGTATAAGTAGAAACTATAACTACATAGACCAATCACAACCATGAACTGCACCATTCGCTTCGCGATCACCTTACCGTTCGTCAAACTCCATGTCAGAGAATACTCCAACAGGACAGCATGAAACAGCGTGTATAAATAGAATTTCAACGGCTGATGAAGGGTAGTGAACTTTGAAAGTGTTATCACGGCACCCACAATGACCAACAGCAGGGAATGTCTCATGAAGACCTTCCTTCCAAGATGATGCTCCTCAGCAAGAAAAGCTCCAACTGCCCAAAACAACCAGAACTTCAATAGCGATTTATCCAAAACAGGATTCTGTGCATCAACCACAAATTGATGTATCGAAGCGATCAGACTGAGGCCGAACAGGAGGAGAAGAGAACGCCTGAAACCCACTACACTTCTCATCCAGAGGAGAACTGGATACACGAGATACAACTGCGCCTCTAATGCAAGAGACCAGTATGAGGGGTTAATACTAAAGAAGGAAGCCTCATTCAGATTGTGTAGTAACAAAGCGTGCAACAGAATATCGCTCCAGCCCTGATGTGTGGTGATAGGAAGCAGCAGCGCAATAGAGACGAGATAAGGCGGATAGATCCTCCAGAATCTCTTACTGAAGAAGACTGGAAGGTTCAGTGGAGTTCCAGTCCTCAACCAAGCCAAATGGATCAAGAAACCGCTGATGAGCAGGAACAACTCGACCCCACTTGCTCCGAAGGCACTGGGAATGAGATTCCACATGAGAGCGCGTGCCCCTGTCCCATCCTTCAACAACAGACCATCGTAATCCTCCGAAGTGAACCTGAACCCTGGAACAAGGTCTCCTTGTACGTGAAAGAAGAAGACCAATAATATGGCAATGGCGCGAAGTACATCCAGGTTCGCCAGATGGCCGACATCTCGTTTCGCCATGTTTGGGGTCAACTCTGCCGAAAGAAACCCAATAATCTTCCAATTCGGGTGGAGATCGAGTCATTCACGGGAATCGCACGATAACCCTTGGCCAAACGGCTCCCGAGCGGCGGCACCTCGATATGCTTCGGCACCAATGGCCCGCCGGACCATGTGGCCAACGAAGCGCTCCCTGCGATCAACGCGACCCACTGCTCGTAACTGCTGTGGTTCGAGTAGCGCTTCGTGATGAGTTCGCGTGCACCTTGCGAACACCGCTCCCAACGCACCTGATCGTTCGCGAGTTGAACGATCCGACCCGCGGCCGCGATCGGGTCATCACCCACCAGGATGCCGGTGGCCCCCTCGACGACCAGCTCCGGAATGCCGCTCTCCGTGGCGCGCACCACGGGAACCACACCGGCCGCCATCGCTTCCAACATGGATACGGGCAGACCTTCGTAGTCGGACATCAGGATCAAGGCCTGTCCTTCGAGGAGTTCCTGGCCCACCTGACCTGGATCAAGACGCCCCAGAAAGTGGATCCTCGCATTCAACCCGGCCTCTTCCACCACTCGCCGCGCCTCCACTTCCGCCGGACCCTGCCCCAGGACCTTGAACCGCAACCGGTGATCGGAGCGGCACGCGTGCACCATGGTCTCCACCACCAGACCGAAGCGTTTCTGCTCCTCCACGAGGCGCCCGCTGTAGATCACCGTGAACGGATCCGCCTTGAACACCGCGCTGTCCAATGGCACCTCCACGCCGTAGGGGATCACCACGGGTTCCGCAGCCAGCCCTTCCTGACGGCAACGCTCCGCCAGATGCTGCGAGACACAAACGAGCCTTCCGCCACAGCGTTCGGGCAGCGTGTGTCGCGCGATCTCCCAATAGTCCGGATCATCCGAATGCATGGTGAGGAGCCAGGGCAGGCCTTGCGCACCGGCGATCCCGGCCGCGATGTACATCTCGTTCAGGCATTGCGGGAGGAACATGGCGGGTCGGTGCCGCTCGAGGAAGTCCAGGGTGTCGCGGATATCCTGCTCCATCGAAGGACCCCGCTGAACAAGTTCCACCGCGACCCCCATCGTGCGCAACTGACCGACCAAGGACGAATCCTCGATCCCCGCGCCGATGTGATGCGACCGGACCACCAAGGGGACGCCCTCCGCGTGCAGGTAGGCCAACAAGCCATGGAGCCAGGTCGTGACCCCGCTGATGTCGTTCACCAATCCGTAATGACCGAAGGCGATCGGACGATCCAATGCCCGCAGCGCATCCAGCCCGGATGTCATGCCAGCCGCCTTCTGATACGTGAGATCAGGGAGGCATCTCCACCGCCACTGACCTTGGGTGCGTGCATGGAGACCTGGCGCACCGCCTCGAAGAGTCCCCGTTGAGACTCCCGCACCTCCAGCGCTTCCCTTCGTTCAGCGGACTGAAGGACGGCACACGCGAACCCGCCCCACATGCTCCGGGCCGGAGCGGTGTCGTAGGCATGTTCGTGATAGATCCCCGGTATGAAGTCCAGGTCGATGGAATGCACGTGTGGCGAACCGGCCCAATCGGCGGTCCGGATCCCTTCGCGGCATTCCGGATTGAAGCTGTCGTGCATGATGATGATGCAACGACCCTTCGGGCGGAACGACAACAGGGTGTTGATGTCATTGCGCACACCCTTGGTGGAATGATCACCATCCACGAGGATGAAGTCGATGTTCTCGCCCGATCGTTCCCGTTCAGCGATGAGTGTCGGGAGCACTTCCGCGGAAGGCCCGGTATGGTAGCTCACGTTCGGGAAGCGACCGGCCAGTCGCTCGGGCACGGTGGGGTCGATATCCACGGAATGAACGCGCTCCGAGAAATGGGAGATCACCTGCAGGGACCCACCCTTGTACGTGCCGATCTCTAGGGAGACCTTCGGTCGGATCCTCCGCAGCAGGTCCTGCAGGGCGTATCGTTCGCAGTTCGTCATCTGCCAATGCAGCGCGAAGGCCGGGTCGCTGGTCAACCCATCGTCCGGTGCGTGATACCGGTGAATGCTCGGGGTGCTCATCCGTGAAAGAAGGTCAACAAGGTATCCATTATGCACGGCTATCCAGGTCCCCCAGTAGGGCGGCGACCGAGGCGAATCCCCTGGCGCGCAGGGCCGCCATGCGATGCATCATCTCCGCCCTGTTCCATGAACGGGTGGCGACCAGGCGTTCCAACAACGCAGGCTCCGGGCCGGAGCTTCCGCATCGCACCAGGTGATCACCGATGCCCAGTCGCTCGAAGAGATCGCGCAACTTGCTGTTCGGCAATTGGTAGCGATCCGCGTTCTCGATCCCGATCAGGTTCGCAGCGCTCACCTGCAGGGTCAGGATGGATCCATGGAAACGATCGGTGACCATGAGGTCCAGCTGCTGATAGCCACGAAGGGCGTTGCCAACGACCGTGGCTGGATCCTCCCGATCGACCTCGGTACCGGGCGGGTGCATGTAATCGACCACCTCGAAGCCCTGGCCCGCGACGATCGCAGCGACACGCTCATAGAGCCCCGGGTCCGCCACCGCCACACCGGCCAGTGGCCGCTGCCGCGCCGACGACGGCGGGGTCGTGGTCGGGACCAGATGGGTGATATCCATGAGGATCGTCGGGTCCGGGACATGTGCCATGTGTTCGGTGCGATATCCGGCATCGCGTAAAAGACCCTCCGCAGTGGCGTCGCGGTAGAGGATCCGATCGAAGGAAAGCAGGTCCTGGCGAACGGGGCCCAGCCGCTCCCGCTCCAAAGCACCACCGACGTATGGATCGAAGGAGACGGCCAGACCGATCTTCCTGGGCCCGGAAAGACCGGGCAGGTAGTAGGCGTTGGGTGGCAGGGCATCCGCTATCGGCTCACCGAAGTAACCGTCCAGCTGAAACACGGTATCACTGCCCACCACCACCATGTCATAGGCCGCATCGCTGATCCTCCCCATCAGTTCATCCACACCGAGGCCCAGGGGCAGTGCAGGCCCGAACGCACAGCGCTCACGCAGGAAGCGGTCATAGGCGCGCTCGCTGCGGATGAAGTCGTTCTCCGCCGGCTTCGCGAACAATCCCTTTCCCTTGGTGGTCCTGCGCTGCCGGGCCTTGAAAGCCTCGGAAACGGCCGGGACGTGATCGATCACCTCCACCTGCGCCTGTGGGTAGAGGCGTGTGAGCAGGTTGTAGGAACAATAGGTCTGCAACACCGACCCGATGTTGACCACGTGGTGATAGGTAAGCAGTCCGATGCGCATGAATGCCACTCGAGCGCTAGTTGAAATGATTCAAAATGAGCGGATGCACCACCGTGAGATCGGGATGACCTTCGGTATCCACCTCTCCGAGGAACGCAGGATCCACGGCGCACAAGGCGGCGCTGCTCTTCTTGCCACTGGCGATGTCCCTGGTCAAACCATGCAGGTCCGTCCATGTCCGGTAGTACGGATTCGCCTGTACCGCTGCACCGACCTGTTCCGGAAAGCAGTCCTCCGGATGGTCCACCCAGAGCTCCGGCAACAACGCCTCTTTCGGCGCTCCCGCATGTTCCGACCGGTACGGGCGAGCCAGAAGTCCGACCTCCTTCGCCACCGGATGAGCGTTGAAGCGATCAGCAATGGAAGCAACGGCCCTCTCACGCGCTTCGCGATCCATGGCCCGCCCACCGAAGCGTTCGTCGTTCAGGAAGATCCCCGGCACGTAATAATGAGCGAAAGCCTCGGACCTCGCGTGATCGACACGCCGGACCTTGGGAAGCACCGGAACGGGATGGACACCTGCCGCCTCGCGGATGGCTTGTTGCATCCGTCCCCGCACCTTCTCCACGAGACCACGCGCCGGGACAGGCGGATCGAGGTGGCGCAGTACGCCGATCTCCTCCAGGATCACGTTGAAGTTCACCATCCGTTTGAACGGGGCCATGCCGTGATCCGAGACGACCATCACCTGCTCCGGTGCGAGCTGGTCCACCGTGTATCGCAGCGTATCATCCAGCGTGGAGTAGAACTGCTGCAACAGGTAGTGCAGCGCGGAGGTGGCCCTGCCACGCGCCATCAACTGTTCGATGGTGTACATGAAGATGTTCGCCAGCACGACCGGTTCCTTCTGCACGAAGAAACCCATGTCACACGGGCCTTGCCTCTTGACCAGGTCGACATAGATGCGTACCCGCCGCCAGATGGCCTCGGAGCACTTGTCAAAGAAGAGATCCGTGCTGCGGATACCGGAAACATTGAACCTGGTTTCCCAGATCATCCGCTCCTCGATCATCATGGTCTGCAGCTCGGGAGGATGACAGGCCTCCTTCGGGATCCTGCACTCCGGACTGAATCCACCACCTGCACCACCAAGCACCACTCCATTCACCACCGGCGCAGGCATCATGGTCGGCAGGTTCAGCCAGGCCGATCGTTTACCCCGGGCGTCCAACTCCACCCACAATGGCTTCCGTTCCCGGTCCATTGGAAAGTTCTTCGACCCGAACGACTGGGTGAAGCGCGGCGTCCCATCCAATGCCGGTTGCTCGTAGAAGGCCCCGGTGACCGTACCAGGAGAACCTGAGAGCATCTTGGTCCAGCCCCGGCTCCACAAGTCCTCCTTCACCGGCAGGACGGTCAAGCGCTTGAGCAGATCTTGAAGAAAGGGCATGTCGAAATGTTCGACCAGTCGCCGGTCCACCCCATCCAATCCGATCACCAGGAGCTTCATGATACCGGAGCGGATTGTTCGAGGTGTATGGTCAGCGGAACACTACCCTTCGCGTTGTCGGTCATCTTCTCCGTGAAGAAGGGCGTTCCGGAGCCGCGCAAGCGCTCCAGGCTGGCGGTGGGAAGCACCTCCAGTTCGACCAGATCAGTGACCCCTTCCAGCATGTCTCCGCCTGGAAGCCACGTGAAATGCTCGATGCGATAGCGTCCGGGCAGCAGGTCGGGCGGTGCGATCCGCAGACGCACCCGGAACGCCTCACCGGCCGGCGCCGCCAGCCGGCCTTTGATCGCGCCTCGTGCGATGTAGGATCCTTCGGCCGTGACCAGGTTCACCGCGTGCACCACCTCATCATTCACTGCGTTCACCGCCACGTAATCGAGGTCCAGCTCGATGGGCCTGGTCAGGTCGTCGATGACGAGTTCACGACCGGCTCCGCCTGCGACCGACCCCTTGACCGCGTTGAGCACCACGTGCCCCTTGCGGTTCGGACTATACTCGAACTGTGCCCTGTCCGAGGATGCCGCGCGCCGGGTCTGTGCGTGCATGTATTCGGAACTGACCGCCGTGGTATCCCCATCCATCCGCACCTGCCCCTTCTCCAACCAAAGGCATCGGGTGGTATTCCCACTGATGTCATGCAGGTTGTGCGAGACCACGACCACGCTGGTGCCCTGGGCCATGGCCTGCCGCATCGCCCGCTGGGCCTTCAGGCGGAACGCGTGATCCCCGACAGCGAGCACCTCATCCACGAGCAGGATGTCCGGTTCCACGGCAATGGCCACGGAGAACCCGAGACGCGCGGCCATGCCGGAGCTGTAGCTCTGCAAGGGCATGTCGATGAACTCACCGACCTCGGCGAAGGCAACGATCTCGTCGAACTTCTCCTTGATGCGTTCCCTGCTCAGGCCAAGCACCGACGCATTGACATGGATGTTCTCCCTGCCCGTCAACACCGGATTGAAGCCGGCACCCAAGGCGATGAGCGCACCCACCCTGCCCCGTAGTTCGATCCGACCAGCGTCCGGTTTGATCAGCCCGTTCAACATCCGCAGCATCGTGGTCTTGCCCGCACCGTTGTGCCCGACCAGGCCGAGACATTCACCGCGTCGCAGTTCGAAGCTCACATCGCGAAGAGCCCAGAACTCATCCTTGCGCAATGTGGCGTTCCGCTGACGGCCGAGCACCTCCCGGCCCAGGTCGAAGAGTCCATAACGGAGCGATGTCCGCAGGTCCCGACAGAACTTCTTCGAGACGTGATCCACCTTGATGAGCACTTCCCCCTCCATGCTCAAGAGCTCATGCGTTCGACCAGCACGGACATCGTGACCCGGTAGAACACCCAACCCACCAGGATGAGCACGAGCCCGATCCCGGCCAGGGACCAGAACGCGTCCAGGCCCGGTGCCGGGGTACCGGTGAGCCATGCCCGACCGGTGAGGATCAGCGGGGTGGTGGGGTTCAGGGCGAAGAGTTCCGCCATGGCACCGCCTGCCGGCATGGGGAAGACCACCGGTGTGAGGTACATCATCAACTGGGTGAGCAGGGGGATCATTCGACCGATGTCCGAATAGAGCGTGCCGATGGGCGCGAGCAACAGTCCGACCGCAAGTCCCAGGACCACGATCACCAACACGGCCACCGGGACCAGGGCCAGGTGCACATCCGGACGGACACCGAGGAACATGATGACCGGTATGACCACGATGAGCTTGATGGCCGATGAGAACAGCACTTTGTACACCCCGGCCAGGATGAGGGACTCACGGGGGAAGTTCAACTTGGCAAGCATGGTCTTGGCACCCACCACCTGGTTCAGCGGGCTCGCCAGCGCCTCCGTGAAGATCTGCCAGAGCATGGTTCCCGTGAACACATAGGCCGGATAGGGGATGCCGGTCTCGGCCACCCGCACCACGCCGGACATGCTGAGGAAGATCCAGATGGCGGTGCTGATCAGCGGCGTGGCGAAGGCCCACACGTAGCCGAGGTAGGATGTGCGGTATTGCGCACTGATGTCACGTACCGCCAGCCGCCAGGCCAGCGAGCGCGAGGCCAAAAGGTCCACCCACATCCCGCGAAAGAGCGCTCCCGGGGACCGCAACATCGACCCCGGGGTGTACACCGTCAGGGTCGCATGAGGCGTTGCTCTCAAGGGGTGGTCGGGAAGATCCGTCATGCGCTTCTGTCGAGGACCTCGATGTTCGCGTGTCCCGGTGCAACCGTCAAACCCGAGGGACGGGATCCAGCTTCACGGGGACCCCCGATCGGTATGGTCCACAAGGCCGGCAAATATAGGCCCCACTTCCAGCCCACTGCCTTCAGGCCGTGGCCATGGGCCGACCGTCGGCGTGGACGGCCTGGATGAAACATCGGCCCGGACGGTCCTCATGGAGCAGATCGATGATATAGCCCATGGGTTGAAGCAGCTTCATCACCTCCATCATGCGCACAGCGGAGTGGATCTCGATGAGCAGGCGGGGATGATCGCGCTGGAGCAACCCCAAGGCACCTTGGAGCACGAGGGCCTCCGCCCCTTCCACATCGATCTTGATCAGATGGACGTTCCGCCAACCATGGCGTTCGACCAGGTCGTCCAGGCGCTCACAGCGCACCCGGGAGGCGGTGAAGCCCGCACGCTCGTAAACCGCCGCGTCCAACGGAGGTTTGACCACGCCGAGGTATCCACCCGAGCTGGTCTGATCATCCACGTTCGCCGAGGCCTGGAACTCCATCTCGCCCGCCGAATCGGACAGCGCGATGGCAAGTACGTGCGTGCGACCGGCGAGATCCGGTTCCAGGTCGAGCATACCCTGCAGGCGATCCAGGTTGGCCGGGTTCGGTTCGAAGGCGACCACCTCACAGTCCGGGTACAAGGCAGCGAAGGCCATGGAATGGTAACCGATGTGCGCTCCGATGTCCAGGATGAGGCCGGGAGGCAATTGCCCGGGAATGGACTTCCAGATATAGGCATCGTACGTCCCCTCCACCATTTCCCGAAAAGCCGGACGACCCGCATCCACGCGAATCCGCCTTCCCTTCAACGGCCCACCGACAACGTCATGCACAGCCACCGCCGACACGGCTCGCTCGGGTCGAGAGGGCCTTAGGGCGCGGAGCAGCAACGGAGGCACCAGGTCGATGATGAACGACTTCCACTTCATCGTTCCCAATGTAGCCTGGGCCGGAGCGCCCCCCGCCATTTCTGGAACCACGCGCCCTGCCTTGGACCCTCCATCACCTGGAATCCAAGGGCATCCTCCACGAGGAAATGCCGAGCACCCTGACGCTGGAACAGGAGGTCGATGCGGTACCCCCCGTCGTTCAACAGATCAGCCGGGATGGTGCATCGCACGGTCGTTGCGCCGGGCATCCATGCAGCGGTGCCGATCGCCTCGGTCATGTCACTGATGAAGGCGATCACGTCATCCTCCGTTCGCACGATCATCTGGATGTTCAGGTCGCTATCCGTGATCCCGAGGTTGTCCAGCCGCATCTCCACTTCCACGGGCACCGTCGTCAGGAAGGCCTTCTCAGGCGAAAGGGCGCGCACCTCCACTGCTCGCAACCGGAGCACGTCGGTCCCTGGTGCGTCCGCCTCTTCCCAACTGCGGACGTGGTTCGGGGCATTGGTCTCCGCGAGGTAGGACCGGACCACGTCCGAGGTGGGTCCATCCGCCTGCAGCATCCCACGCTCCAGCCAGAGGACGCGGGAGCAGAGGCTCTGCACGGAGAACATGTTGTGGCTGACGAACAGGACCGTGCGACCCGAATCCGCAACAGAGCGCATCCGCCCCAGGCAGCGCTTCTGGAATTCCGCGTCACCCACGGCGAGGACCTCGTCAACCACCAGGATCTCGGGTTCAAGGTGTGCCGCCACGGCGAAGCCCAGCCGCACTTTCATGCCCGTGCTGTAGCGCTTGATCGGGGTCTCGAGGTGAGGTCCGATCCCGGCGAATGCGATGATCTCCTCCAACTTCGCCGCGATCTCCGCCCGGCGCATTCCCAGGATGGCACCGTTCAAGTGGATGTTCTCCAGCCCGGTCAATTCCGGATGGAAGCCGGTACCCACCTCCAGGAGGCTGGATATCCGTCCACGCATACGAATGCTCCCGGAGGTAGGTCTGGTGATACGCGACAACAGCTTCAACAAGGTGCTCTTGCCGGCACCGTTCCTGCCGATCACACCCACCACCTCACCCTGGTCGATCCCGAAGGAGATGTCCCGCAAGGCCCAGAAGTCCCGGCCGTTCACCTGTCCGGGGGAAGGCATGACCGTATCAGTTCGTCCGAACAAACCCGCGATGGTGTCACCCAGCGTGCGATGGTCGGTGACACCCAGGCGATAATGCTTGTGCACCCCACGGGCCTCGATGACGTGTGAGGAGCTGTTCATATCACGTCTGCGAATGACCGCTGGATCCGTTGGAACACGATGATACCGATGGCCAGGATGAGGACCGCCATCACCGCCGGATAAGCCAGCAGGGACCAGTCCATGGGCGTACCGAGCAGGGCGCTCCTGAAGCCCTCGATGATGCCCGACATCGGGTTGAGCATGATCCAATCACGCACCCTGGAGCCGGCGGGGATCATGGCGAGCGGAAAGATCACCGGGGAGGCGTACATGAGCAGTTGTACACCGAAGGAGACCAGGAATCCGAGGTCGCGGTAGCGCGCGGTAAGCCCTGCAACGAGGATGCCCACACCCAATGCCAGCAGCGCGGTCAGGAGTATGAGCAGGGGCAGCAGGACCAGGTCCGGACCGATGGCCCCGCCGTGCCCACCTCGAAGGTGGTAGGCGACCGCCATGATCCCGAACACCAGCAGTTGAAGCAGGAAGCCAACCATGGTGGCCAGGGTCGTGGCCAGTGGCGCCACGAGGCGCGGGAAGTACACCTTGGTCATCAGGGCGGCGTTCCAGACCAAGGTCTGGGAGGTGCGGTTGATCACATTGGCGAAGAACATCCATGGAACGACCCCCGCCATGTAGAAGAGGACGGGGGGCGCATCCCCCACCTGCCCGCGTCCGATGAACCCGAACACCACCGCGAAGACCAGGGCGGTGAGAACAGGTTGGATGACCTGCCAGAGGGGACCAAGGAGGGATTGCTTGTACGTGGCCAGCAGGTCCCTTCGCACCAGGAGGAGGACCAGGTCGCGGTACTCCCACACTTCACCGAGGTCCGTCCGCCACCACGGCGAGGAGGCTTCGACCAACACCTCGTGGTCCGATCGTCCTTGGGCACGCTTCATGTGCGGGTAGCGCTCGGATCAGGCCTGTGGGTCCGGTCCGGTCTGATCGCCCCCCTCCTTCTTCTTCCGTGAGGATCGCTTCCCGTAGCCGTAGCCATACCCATAACCGGTGCCATAACCGTAAGCATATCGATAACCGTAACCGTAGTTCGTGTTGTAATAGTACTTGCTCTTCTTGATACGGACACCGTTCAGGATGAAACCCGTGTTCTTCGATGGATTGGCCTGCAGGACCTCCAGCGCGTTGCTCACGTGGTCCTTGCTGGCGAAGCGCGTGTTCACCACGAAGAGCGTGGCATCCACGAACCGCATCATCAGCATGGCATCCGTGATGAGTCCTACCGGGGGAGTATCCACCAGGACGTAATCGAACTCCCTGGAAGCCTCCTCGAACAACTCCTGCAAGTGCTTGCTCAGCACGAGTTCCGAAGCATTCGGAGGTGTGGGGCCGGAAAGGATCACCGAGAAGTTCTCGAACTGGGTGGGCAGCACCACCTCCCTCCAGTTCAGTTTCCCAACGAGGACATTGCTC
>JAKQEI010000035.1 GCA_029573495.1 Bacteroidota bacterium
CGGGTTGAATACGATGGCCGGTTCCGATAATGGACCGCTGAGCCCATCCACGGCGCAAAGGCCAGGGGTGCTTCCGGTTACCCATGAGAACGGGCCTGCGCTACAATCCGGGCTCGTATAGATCCCCATCGCGGTAGCACATGCACCGGCTTCCTGGATCTCGATCCCGATGAGGCCGGTCGGCGGCACGGTGACCCGGTACCACACATCACCACCGGCATAGTTGTCCGTGATGCCCGGCTGGCAGCCCCCGTTCGGAGCCAACGGAGCTACATCCAAGCTGGCCACATTGGTCGCGGTCGCGCCAAGGGTGGTGCCGGCGATGGCGCCAGCACAAGAGGTGTTCGCGGTGATGTCAATAAAGTCCGCGCCGCAAGGGTCGTCGTTCGACGGCGGGGCCACAACGCCCATACAGGTGATGGTCACAGGCCACACCGGATGGGTAGGGAAAAGCGTGCAACCGGTCCCATTATACACGGAGATGATGTACTCCGCCGTACCGGAACCGGGTGGCGTGAACAGGACGGAAGAGGCTCCGCTGACCGTCCCACATCCATCATCATCGCAGACCATGGAAATGACCGATGAAGGCGCACCAGTGACCGAATTACGGATATAAATGACCGTATTGGCGACCGGAGAAATGGTGCAAAGGCTGATCCGGTAGGTGCGACCAAGGGCGACCGTGAACCGCCGGTGGGTGATATTGGCGTTGATGTTCGCCGTGATCGAGCCCCCAGGGCAGGCAAGCCCTGTCGCGTTGATGATACTGCCGGGACCGGTCTGCACGGTACCGGATATCGGCGAACAGTCCGGACAAACGCTCAGGCAACTCGCATCCTGCGGATTGTACTGTGCCTTGGAATCGGTTGAGACCAGGATGAGGCACAGGATGGCGGTCAGTGAACGGAGAAGGATAGACCTCATGACATGCGCAGGGTTGTGTCGGTGTTCGTCGTTCGGAAATATGACATCCTCCTCCACATGGAGGGTTTGTTCATGTTACTTGATGTTCCGACCGACCTTCGCTCGGGGTTCGCAAAGTTCGGGGTCATCCGCAACATGACGTTCATGGTCGCGAAATATACGGAACGATCCGGCCTTTCCGTCCCCGTATCACGACGTGGGCTGTCCGTGGGATGCCAAGGATCGCCCCGGTGGGGGGCGGAGGCTTGTCCGACCAGGCCGGCCATTACAGTGCATTCCATGGTCCTTCGGGGAAGCCATCTTGCCAAGGATGTATCATGCGTAGGTTGGTTCTTGCGCACGTGAAACCTTCCCGATCCGCTGGCTTGCCCCTCGAACGATAGAACGTCATGAAGGGGGACGGGTTGCCTGTTGAACGCATGGAAGGGTGTTGAGGTTCTCTTGAAAGATCTTTGATCACCATCTTCCCTCCGGCGGTCGACAGGGCTGTGTATGGGTTGCCTGCTGTTGAAAAGAATTTTCTTCTTGGTCTTGATCAATTGATCCGTTTACATTAG
>JAKQEI010000047.1 GCA_029573495.1 Bacteroidota bacterium
CCGGACCTTCGCGCCTCGGAACGCGGCGCAGGGGGCTTTGGCCACACCGGCGTTCGCTGAGAACTGAGCCTGAATGAAGATCATCGTCCCCATGGCGGGCATGGGCAAGCGGATGCGTCCGCACACCCACACCACCGCCAAGCCCCTGCTGCCAATCGCCGGCAAGCCCATCGTACAACGCCTCGTGGAGGACCTTGCCGCTGTGGCCGGTGAGCCCGTGGAAGAGGTCGCCTTCATCGTGCACCCCAGCTTCGGAGTGAAGGTGGAGAATGAGCTCGTGGCGATCGCCAAGGCCGTGGGCGCAAAAGGCACCATCCATTACCAGGAGGTGGCTTTAGGCACCGCCCATGCGATCCTCTGCGCCGAGAAGGCGTTGAGCGGCCGGGTGATCGTGGCCTTTGCTGACACCCTCTTCCGGGCCCAGCTGAAGCTGGACAAGGACTGCGACGGCGTTATCTGGGTGAACAAGGTGGAGGATCCGCGGCCTTTCGGCGTGGTGAAGCTCGATGCCAGCGGTATCATCACCGAGTTCGTGGAGAAGCCCCAGGAGTTCGTGAGCGACCTGGCCATCATCGGCATCTACTACTTCGCCGACGGGGAGTACCTGCGCAAGGAGATGCAGTTCCTGATCGACAACGACATCAAGGACAAGGGCGAGTACCAGCTCACCAACGCCATGGAGAACATGAAGCAGAAGGGTGCTCGCTTCAAGGCAGGCAGCGTGGATGTGTGGATGGACTGCGGGAACAAGAACGCCATGGTCGACACCAATACCAAGGTACTCGGCTTCCTCAAGGGCGAGAAGAGCCTGGTCAGCGCCTCCTTGAAACAGGAGCATAGCGTGCTGATCGAGCCCTGCTTCATCGGCGAGAACGTGACCATCACCAACAGCATCGTAGGTCCCAACGTCTCCGTCGAAGGCGGTGCCGTGATAAGCGGCAGCGTGGTGCGGAACTCGATCCTTCGCGGCCACACGCGTGTACAGGATTGCGTGATGGACAACAGCATGATCGGTGAGCGCGCCAGCGTGAAGGGCACGGCCCTTGATGTGAGCATCAGCGACGACAGTACCTTGGGATGATGATACAGCCGGCCACGACCTCCAACACGACCTTGAGAGGTGGTGTGCCGACCCATCTTCGACGGCCCCTCCTGAGCCTCATCGTACTGGCCTTCGTGGCCTGTAGCGGCCCCAAGAACGTGGTGGAGAAACATCCGGCTGCGGAGGACGCGAGCACCGCGGCGGGTGCTCCCGGTGACAAGCGGGCGCAGGTCATGCGCGTCTTCATGGAAGCGACCCAGGCACGACTGGGTGGACAGATCCCGAAGGCCGTTCAACTGTACCAGCAATGCCTCAAGCTGGATCCGACCAATGGAGCAGCACACTTCGAGCTCGCCAAGCTTTACCATCAAGGCCAGAACTTTCCGGCAGCCGTTGACCACGCCAAGCGCGCGGTGGCTGCGGACAAGGAGAACATCTGGTACCGCTTCCTGCTCGCTGACCTGTATGCACAGAACGAGCAGAGCAACGAAGCGGCCACCGTGTACCGGGATGTGCTCGCCAAATGGCCGGACCGTTATGAGGTCTACTTCGATCTGGCCAACATGCTGGCCTACGCCGGCAAGGTGGATGAGGCGATCAAGGTCTTCGACGATCAGGAACAGCGATTCGGCTTGAGCGAGGAGCTCATCATGCACGAGTTCTCCATGCTGAGCCAGCATGACCGCATGTCGGAAGCACAGGCGCTGGTTGAGCGCGCGGTGAAGGTATACCCGGACACGCCCCAGTACATGGGCCTCCTTGCCGAGATCTATGATAGGCAGGGCGAGCATGACAAGGCACTGGAACAGTATCGCAGGACGCTCGAACGTGACCCGGATAACAGCATGCTCCGCATCGCCCTTGCCGAACACTATTACGGTGTTGGCAGGATGGAGGAGGCATACAACGAGCTCGGGCTCGCCTTCCTTGACCCCGACCTCGACATCGATGCCAAGATGCAGGTGCTCATCGGCTTCTTCGAGATGACCGAACGTGAGGGCGAACAACCCAACGACCGCCCTGATCTGATCCGTCGTTCCTATGCGTTGATCGAGTCCTTGGAGAAGGCGCACCCCGAAAGCGGGAAGCCGCATACCATCCATGGCGATTTCCTGCTTCGTGATGGGAAACTGGAAGAGGCGCGTGACCAGTTCCGCGAGGCCTTGCGCACCGAGAAGGAGCGCTTTCCCATTCATATGCAGCTGCTTCAGCTGGACTTGCAGCTCTCGGACCATGAGGCCCTTCATGCCGATGCGGAGGAGGCCATCAGCATCTTCCCGACGGTGCCGGAACCCTACATCTACAATGGCATCGCCCTGTCCCAGCTCAAGCAGCACGAGGCCGCCATCGAGACCTTGATCACCGGCCGGGACATGGTGGTGGACAACCCACCTTTGCTGGCCCAGTTCTGGAGCAGCCTCGGCGATGCCTACAACGAGGCCGGTCGATACACCGATTCGGACAAGGCCTACGACAAGGCGCTCGCGCTGGAGCCCGACAACTCCGGGACCCTGAACAACTACGCGTATTACCTGAGCGTGCGCAATACGCAGCTCGAGAAGGCCGAACGGATGAGTGCTCGCTCCCTCGAACTGGCGCCCGGCTCCGCCACTTTCATGGACACCTATGCCTGGGTCCTGTTCAGGCTAGGTCGGTATGCCGACGCCAGGGTCTGGATCGAGAAGGCCGTGGCGAGCGGCGAGGTCGATGGCGTGGTGGTCGAACACCACGGCGACATCCTCTATGAGATCGGTGATAAGGCGGGTGCCTTGGAGCAGTGGCGCAGGGCAAAGGAGATCGGTGGCGGTAGCGAGTTGTTGGACCGCAAGATCAACGAAGGCGTACGCGTGGAATGAACGGCCGGAGCATTGTGTTGGCGCTGACAGCGCTCCTCCTTGCCGCCGGCTGCAAGTCCCGGAAGTCGATCCCCATCCTGCGTCCCGAGATCCCGGCCCGCAGCGCAGAGAAGCTCCTGGAACGTGTGACCGCCGCACACGCCGACACCTACCGGTACTACTCGGCGAAAGCCGCCGTGGAGATCGAACTCCCGGATGGTGGCAAGAGCTTCAAGGCCCAGATACGCTCCGTCCGCGACAGCGCAGCATGGATCAGTGTCGTTCCCGCCCTCGGCATCGAGGTGGCGCGCATCCTGCTCACATCGGATTCCTTGAAGCTGATGGACAAGTTGCACGACCAGTACTTCGTGGGCGACACGGGCACCGCGAAGGCACGCTTCGGGTTGCAACCCAGCCTCGACCTCTTCCAGCAGGCCTTGCTCGGCAAACCCATCGGCCTGGTACCCTCGGAGAAATACCGAAGCGATCGCGAGGACGGACAATACGTTCTCACCAGCCGCGAGAAACGGCGGTTCATCCGGGCCGCCGAGGATATCAGTCCGGGCGATACGCTGGCACATGACCGCGATATGAAGGAGAAGCGGCTCGAGCGTACCCTGCGCAAGGCCGAGGAGAAGGAAGCCATTGTGCTCCGTTACTGGCTCGATCCTGACAGCTTCCTTGTTTCGCGCGTTCAGATCGCCGACCTCGTACGCGACCAGACCGCCGATGTGCGTTATGAAGAGCGGGGCGATGCATCGATCCACCACTTGCCGACACGCATCCGGATCACCCTGCGTGATGGTGAACGACAGGCGAGCGGGCTGTTGGACATCTCCCGCGTTGAACTCGAGGGACCTCTTCAGATGAACTTCCGGATACCCGAGAAATTCACCCCGATGCCATGAGGAGCAAGCGCCCGATCCGCAACTTCGTGCTCATGCCACGCATGGCGCTCCTGTTCCTGTGCCTGCTCCTCGTCGCGGGCGCTTCCGCACAGAGCAAAAAGGAACTGGAGAAGAAACGGGCCGCGCTTGACAAGCAGATCAAGACGACCACCGCCCTGATCGACCAGGCCCGCAAGGAACAGCGTGTCACCCAGGAGCAACTGCGGCTGCTCGAGAGCCAGATCCAGGCCCGCGAGGAACTTATCAACGCCATGAGCGGTGAACTCCGGAAGGTGGACGAGCGCATCGCAGAGGACCTCGAGCTCGTCGCGTCCCTGAAGCAGGACCTTGTGACCCTGCGGGAGGAATATGCGCGCATGCTCCAATTCGCCTATCGCAACCGGAGCGCGTACGACCGCATGAGCTACCTCTTCGCGGCCAACAGCTTCCAGCAGGCCTATCGTCGTTCGCGCTACCTCTCCCAGATCGCCGAACAGCGCAAGCGCCAGGCCGCCCTCATCGAGGAGACCCGCACCACCATTGATGAGCGCCTTGCAGGTCTACAGGCTCAACGCGAGGAGAAGACGAAGCTCATGAGCGAGCAGCAGATGGAACGCAAGCGTCTGGATGGCGACCGACACGGTCAGCAGGCTGCGCTCACCGATCTGAAGAAGGAAGAGGGTCGCCTGCGCGAGACCCAGAAGAAACAGGAGAGCCAGCGCCGAGACATCGACGTGGCCATCCGGAAGGCCATCGAAGCCGAACTCAGGCCCAAGACCAAAGCGGGGTCGAAAGCCGGCACCACCGCCAAACTGGACCTTACGCTCACCCCCGAGGCAAAGGAGCTCAATGCGGACTTCGAGAAGAACAAGGGCAAGCTCCCGTGGCCAGTGGAGAAGGGCGTCATCACCAGTCGGTTCGGCAAGCAGCCCCACCCGGTGTTGCCGGGTATCGTGATCGAGAACAATGGCATCGACATCACGACCGAGAAGAACGCCGGCGTTCGTGCCCTGTTCCGAGGAGAGGTGAGCAGTGTGATCGTGATCCCCGGGGCCGGCAAGGCCGTGATCCTGAGCCATGGCGTGTACCGCACGGTGTACAGCAACCTGCGCGAGGTGAACGTGGCCAAGGGCCAGAAGGTCGATACGAAGCAGGCCGTGGGCACCGTGCTCACCGATGAGAACGGCTCCGTGGCCCATGTCGAGCTCTGGAAGATCACAGCGGAGGGCCTCGTGAAGGTCGATCCGGGACCCTGGCTCTTCCGCGACTGATCCGGGCCACCCGATCGGCTACCTTTGACCCACAATCACTTCGGCGATGTACTCCCCACTCCTTTCCATCCTGCTCGGCGTCATCGGGCCCTGGCAGATCGTCCTGGTCGTCGTGGTCCTGCTCCTGCTGTTCGGCGGGAAGAAGATACCCGAGCTCATGCGCGGCCTGGGACAGGGCATGAAGGAGTTCAAGAAGGCCACGAAGGACGAACCTACAGAAGA
>JAKQEI010000057.1 GCA_029573495.1 Bacteroidota bacterium
GGCCTGCAAGTCGGCGCGCAGCTCCGCGTTGAGCTTCTTCTCCTCCTCCAATTCGGCCAGCACCTTCAGGGCCTCGCTCTCCCAGGCGGCACACGCGTCCACTTCGCCCAGGCGATCGAAGTACTCGAAGCCGCCGATGCATGCCTGCGCTGCATCGTCCGGGTCCTTCAGCAGGTCCACCAGCAGCTTACCCAGATCGGGGTGTTGCAGCCAGAAGCTGCCGATGAAGTGCCAGCGCGCCTTGCGGTCGGCCGGCATGCGCAGGTAGGTGTAGAGGCGGGAGCGGTGCCAGGCGCCGGTGCGGCGCGCAAAGGCCGCGGCCAGTTCGGGTTGGCCCGGGTATTGCGCGCGCGCCGCGTCCACGAAGGGCTGCGTGTCGAAGGGCTCGCCCACGGTATCCTGCTCGCGCTCATACCAGGCGAGGTACTCGCGTTCGTAGGCGCTCAGGTGCTCGATGGGTTGGTGGTGTGTTCGCATGGTCGTCGTGTTTGTCCGTGCATTCATCCTTCGGGGTTCGATCTGCCGTTCGTCCTTCCACGCGGGCGCATGCTCATGCGCCCTTGTGCTCCTTCGTCCTACGACCGGCATCATCCATCGCATCGCGCTCGACACCGGTTGATCCTTCCATTCATCCGTTGATGTTCCTCATTCGATCGGCTACCTGCGCTCCCTTCCCCTCCTCAACGCCCCGACCCCGGACCGCCTGTGGGCAGTTCCGGGGCAAGGGCCTGAGGAAGAAGGAGGGCGGCGGATCAGGCCGCTTTCGCGCTCGCAGAATCACTCACCGGGCTTGCTCCTGCGGCACCGATGGCCGTGATCCGGAAGAAGTGCTCCTTGTTGCTCTCCAGACCATCCGCCGTGAACCGGTTCTTGCTGGTGATACCGAAGGGCTTCCAGTTCGAGGCTTCGGTGGGATCACCCAGGCAATGATCGATGGTGTAGGTACCCCGACCACGCACACCGCCCCAGGTGATCTCGATGCGCCCGGGGTAGGCGGTGGTACGCGCCAGCACATTCTTCGGTGCGGGCAACTGACCCAGCGGTGCCCCTGATTTGCGCACGCTACAGCCCGCGCTTTTGATCAGGTCCCAGTCGCCATTGCTCGCACTCTGCACATACGCCCCCAGGTCCGTCACCAAGCCCTTCACCTCCATGAACGCCAGCTCCCGATCCGTGTGTTCGCCCGGCCCACGGTTGAGCTCGTACGCATTGATGGCCGCCTCCAACTTGGCCGCAGCGGCCGTCACCGTGGCCAAGGGCGGTGTGGGTGTGGGGAAGGCTGCGTTCCCGGTGATACTGCTTACCATGTTGCGGGCTTTCACCAGCAGCATGGATGGGGTGATCCGATCCAACCCCAGTTTCACGATGTAATACACGTTCTTCATGTTGTGTGGCCTGTCCAGTGCCATGGTTTGGTTATGCCCCCTTACACGGGATCCAAACCGGCAAGGCTGCATGCGGCGGACAGGAACACCGGGTACGCCCCGGACGCTGAAATCCGTACACCTACGGGATCGGTCCGCTGCAACCCGCAGTGGACGCGCATTCCCAAGAGCGCCCGAATTCGCGTGGGAACTCCATGCCCCTACGCGGGCAGGGAGGCCGACGATCACGCCGGTGGTACCACGTACCGTGCAAGTGGTACCGACGAACACGTACAGGGAGGCCGACGATCACGCCAGCGGTGCCACTTGCCGTGCAGGTCGTTGCACCGATCAGGTAAGAGGGACCACCGGAATTGCAAGGCGTACCACTTGCCATGCAGGTCGTACTACCGATCACGCAAGTCGTACCCCCCGTCGCGCAAGGGGTACCGACGATCACGTGCAGGGAGGCCGACGATCGCGCAAGTCGTACCACCTGCCGTGCAAGTCGAGCCGATGACCATGCACGGTGTACCACCGCTGTGGCAAGTCGTGCCGACGGCGTTGCAAGGGGCCTCCCCCCACCTGATCGTCGGCCCCCCTCCCCCGCCTATCCGTGCAGGCTTTTGTACTTCATGAAGGCATGGCGGTTGGCCAGCTTCAGGCGCTGGTACAAGGCGCTCACGCGGCTTTCGAAGGTGCGCAGGTTCAGGTTCGCCAGGGCGGCCAGCGCCGGCATGGGCAACTCCGGATGGTCGTAGAGCAATTGTGCGGTCTGCTCCTGCTTGGCCGTCAGCTTCACGCTGCTGCGCTGCTCCGCCACCGTGCTCCGTTTGCGCTTATGCTTCAACTGGTCCATCATCCAGTTGTTGGCATGGATACCGCCCTGCGCCACCACCTGCACGGCCGTCACCAGTTCGGGGTCCAGCACGGTGTTGGTCAAGACCCCCTTCACGTCCAGCTGCACCAAGGCCTCCACCACGGCCCCGTTCAGGGCGCCGATCACGATCACCGGCAACCTGCTGCGGCGCATCAGGCGCTCCAGGTCATCGGTCATCTGCTTCAGGGGCAGGCGCAACTGCACCACCAGCACGCGCACCCCCGGCAAACTGCGCAGCCCCACCTCCAGATCGGCCAGGGTATCCACCCCGATCGCCACCTCCATGCCCGCCTCCTGCAAACAGGTGCGGAAGCCTTTGCGCACCAGGTTCTCGTCATGCGCCACGCCCACCAACACCCTATCCGGCGCTGGCGCCGGAACCGCCGGGAGGGATCGCTGGGTGGCCATGCAGGGTGGACGTGCTAACGATGGATGCGCCCGTTGCTCTTACATCGGGGCGCCAGGATCCAGGGCCAAGGGGCGCGGCTGGTGCCGTACCGGGTAGAAAGCCGGGCAGGCCACGTGCGGCCACACGCGGTAGCGGCCCACCCGCATGCAGGGCAAGGGGTCCACCACGGCCACCCGAGGGCTGCCCCCCTCCGCCGGTACACCAGCAGAAGCCTCCACAGGACCGGGCGGGAGCGGGCTCTTGCGCGCCATGGGGTGATCGGTCACCGATCGCCACAACGATAGCCGAACGGCGCATATCCCCGACAGGGCCAACACCCAGCCCGCCAGCCCAGCCGCCAAGGAGCGCCGGGCCGCGCCATTTACACACTCGGGCTGGAACCCACGCCCAGCAAGGATTTCCGGCGGTTCAAGCGGCATTTCGCGGCCCCCGCCCGACCAGGGCACCCCGTGTAAGAAACCCCCCTCTTCGGCAGCGAACCCGTGTAAGAAACCCCCCTGTACCCGTGTAAGAAACCCCCCTCCAAAATTTGGTAAGGGGGTGGGGAGGAAGTTTGGTTTGTTCACTTCATCCTATTGATCGTGACAAACAGAACGCACCCCTATCATCTGATAGTCATGCCCCTCTGCTTCACAGGACTACTTGGTTGCGGCGAACACAAAGCCGCACCAAAGCTGTACTGGCCTGACCAGACCACAGAGATCAACGCCGAAGATGGTTACCAACTACTACACACTGAGGCAGAATTGGGATGGGGTCGATATCTTGATAATTCGAAGCCAGCAAATGACACAATAGGTGACCTGCTCCCGAACATTGCTCCCCTTTGGGCTTTCCAATTGGTCATTAATGGAGTCCCTGTCCAAGAGAAATGGATACCCGACAACAGTGACGCAGTAGCCACAGCATACTGCCAGCGAAGCAGTATTGTGGATCCTGGTCAGCTCGTTATTGTTTACCACACCGGGAGCAACAGGCCCGACTCGATCGCCCTCACTTTCCTTCGCTTCCATGAGTTCGGACATCTCCGACTCGAACACGCCACCTGTGCTGCCGGCTCGAGACCCAGTATAGAACGCGAACTGGCTGCGGACATCTTCGCTACACAGATGCTTTGCGCATTACCAGGAGGCATTGATGTTATCCGGCATTCCAGTGGGTGGTTCTCAGGACTCAATATCCCTGAAAGTACCACCCATCCAGCAAGTCGTGTAAGAGCCAAAGTCATTCTCCAGTCGTGCAAACCAAGCTAAAAACAAACTACCATGAAGTACATCACCACCGTCACCGCAGTCTGCTGGCTAGTCGTCGGCACACTGTTCGCCCAAACCCCGATCCGCATGGAGAAAGCTGGCTTGCTAAGTGAGCTGGCCTACATCAAACATGTGGCCGAGTTCCACGCGACCACTGCTTTACAGGATCCAAGACCGATCTCACTTGGCATCCTTCAAACCCGACCGGAGAAGGTATCTCGAGATGAATACAAATTTCTGGTTGATTCGATGACCAATTCGATCAAGGAAACGCGCCGGATCAGTGCACTGCCGGTCGTTCAGGCATACCTTGAATTGAAGGTGTTGTCGGACCAGTGGCTGACCCAGATCCAAGGGGATATCCGGCGTAAGAACAAGAACAAAGCGTACAAAGAGCTCGACGACGTTCTAAAAGCTCAAGCGCTGAGCACTGCAAAGGTCAATGCAACGCCAGATTCCAGGCTGTTCTATTTGGGTAAGATCGATGATGAACTCATCGCATTGAACGCAGCAGTGAGCAGCTATCTGGGAGGTGGCCAACAGGCCGCATTCGGTGATATTGAGATACCAGGCGCCGGAACCGTGGTTGACATCTTCGCGGGTATCGCGGAAAGGCGGAAAGGCAAAGCTGATGCCCTGGTCGAATTGCTAGAATCGATGCGGCTCGTACCGTTGAGCGACTTGCTCCCTGGTGCCAAGGGTAAGGATTGACATATACTATCAGGGCCATGAAAGGCCTTGGAGACTGACCAGAGAATGCAGAAGGGTGCTCGATCGTACCGGGCACCCTTCTATTTACAAAGACCTGCATGCAGCCACCTTGGCTTAGCGACATCCTGGAAAGGACCAACTTCCTATTTTCATCGCCCTTTCCCATGGACCACGCCCAACACACCCGCATCGTCTCCTTCATCTGGGGCATTGCCGACGACGTCCTGCGCGACGTGTACACCCGCGGCAAGTACCGCGATGTGATCCTGCCCTTCACCGTGCTGCGCCGCCTGGACGCCGTGCTGGAGCCCACCAAGAAGGCCGTGATGGACATGAAGGCCATGCTGGACAACCAGGAGATCGTGAACCAGGACGAGGCCCTGCGCGCCGCCGCCGGGCAGGCCTTCTACAACACCAGCCCCTTCACCCTGCGCGACCTGAAGAACCGCGCCAATGCCCAGACCCTCAAGGCCGACTTCGAGGCCTACCTCGCCGGCTTCAGCCCCAACGTGCAGGACATCCTGCTCAACTTCGGCTTCCACACCCAGGTACCCAAGCTGGCCAAGGCCGATGCGCTGGGCTTTGTGATCGAGAAGTACCTCGACCCCACCATCAACCTCAGCCCCAAGCCGGTGGGCAACCTGCCCGGGCTGGACAACCACGCCATGGGCACCATCTTCGAGGAGCTGGTGCGCAAGTTCAACGAGGAGAACAACGAGGAGGCCGGTGAGCACTGGACCCCGCGCGACATCGTGAAGCTGATGACGCGCCTGATGTTCGAGCCCATCGCCGACCGGATCGAGAGCGGCACCTACCTGCTCTACGATTGCGCCTGCGGCACCGGCGGCATGCTCACCGTGGCGGAGGATACGCTAAAGGACCTCACCGCCCGGCGCGGCAAGCAGGTGGCCACCCACCTCTACGGGCAGGAGATCAACGACGAGACCTATGCCATCTGCAAGGCCGACATGCTGATGAAGGGCGAGGGCGACAACGCCGACAACATCGTGGGCGGCGGCGAGCACAGCACCCTCAGCAACGATGCCTTCCCCGGCAAGGAGTTCGACTTCATGCTGGCCAACCCGCCCTACGGCAAGAGCTGGAAGAAGGACCTTGAGCGCATGGGCGGCAAGGGCGGCATCCGCGACCCGCGCTTCATCATCGAGCATGCGGACGATCCGGAGTACTCGCTCATCACCCGGAGCAGCGACGGCCAGATGCTCTTCCTGGCCAACATGCTCAGCAAGATGAAGCGGAACACGCCGCTGGGCAGCCGCATCGCCGAGATCCACAACGGTAGCTCCCTCTTCACCGGCGATGCCGGGCAGGGCGAGAGCAACATCCGCCGCTGGATCATCGAGAACGACTGGCTGGAGGCCATCGTGGCCCTGCCGCTCAACATCTTCTACAACACCGGCATCGCCACCTACGTGTGGGTGCTCACCAACCGCAAGCCCGCCCACCGCCAGGGCAAGGTGCAGCTCATCGATGCCACGCAGTGGTACAAACCCCTGCGCAAGAACCTGGGCAGCAAGAACTGCGAGCTGGACGACAAGGACATCCAGAAGATCGTAGACCTCTTCCTCGAGTTCAAGGAGACCGAGCACAGCAAGATCTTCCCCAACGCCGCCTTCGGGTATTGGAAGGTGAAGGTGGAGCGCCCCCTGAAGCTGCGTGCCAAGTTCACCCGCGAGGCGGTGGAGGCCCTGCGCTTCGCCAGCGGCGAGGAGGACCTGCGCAGCGCCCTGTACGAGGAGTTCGGCGACGAGCTGGGCAGCAGCTTCGCCACCGTGCGCAAGGCCGTGGAGGCTTGGCTGGACGAGCAGGGCAACAGCGAAGAGGAGGGCGACGGCGAGGACGATGCGCCCAAGGCGAAGGCCATCCCCGAGAAAAAGCGCAAGAAGCTGCTGGACCCCAAGACCTGGGAGCGCGACCTGCGCGTGGCCGATGCCGCCGCGCAACTGCTGAAGCACTACGGCGACCGCGTGTTCAACGACCTGGAGGAACTGGACCGCGAGCTGGATGCGGAAGAAAAGAAGCTGAAGTTGAACCTGGGCAAGGCCGACCGCAAGCTGCTGGTGGACGCCATCACCTACCGTGACGAGAACGCCCCGCCCGTGATCAAGAAGGTGCACAAGCCGGGTAAAGCGAAGGCCGACCCCATCCATGGCCTGTTCGAGGCCACCGTGGCCGGCAAGCCCGCCGTGGTGGAGTACGAGCCGGACAGCGAGCTGCGCGACCACGAACAGATCCCCTTGCTGGAAGAGGGCGGCATCGAAGCCTTCATCCGCCGCGAGGTGCTGCCCTACGCCCCCGATGCCTGGGTGGACGAAGGCGCCACCAAGGTGGGCTACGAGGTCAGCTTCAACCGCTACTTCTACAAGCCGCAGCCGCTGCGCAGCCTGGAGGAGATCCGGAAGGACATCGTGGCGCTGGAGAAGGAGACGGAGGGATTGTTGAACGAGATAATCAGTGCGTGATGCAGCGCCCAACCTATCTTCGCACCAACAGTAGCCGCCACGCTTCCCGTAGGATCAGCGCACCAGGGCGGCTCTTTTCTTTTTCCGACAATCAAGCATGAAGATCTCCACCATTCTCGATCATATCGACAATGGCCATATGGCCCTACCTGAATTCCAGCGCGGATACGTCTGGAACAGGGAGCAGGTCCGCGGTCTCTTTGATTCACTCTACAAGCGGCACCCCGTCGGTGGCTTGTTGGTATGGGCAACCGAATCGCAATCTGCTGCCCATCGTGGCGATCACCAGTTGGCGGCTGGCATCGTTAAACTGCTGCTCGATGGCCAACAGCGGATGACCTCGCTCTATGGCGTGGTGCGCGGCAAGGCACCGGCCTTCTTCGACGGAAACGCACAAGCCTTCACTGGTCTACGGTTCCATCTGGGAACTGAGACCTTCGAGTTCTATCAGCCCATCAAGATGAACGACGATCCGCAATGGATCGACGTTACCGAATTGATGAAGAAGGGGAATGCCGGCATGGGCGACTTCATTACCAAGCTTTCTGGCGTACCGGAGCTCGCGCCGCAGGTGGGCATCTTCGTAGCCCGACTATCTCGCCTACTGGGGATCACGGACATCGACCTGCACATTGAGGAAGTGACAGGTGCCGACAAGTCACTCGATGTGGTGGTGGACATCTTCAACCGGGTGAACAGCGGCGGCACCAAGTTGAGCAAAGGCGACCTAGCATTGGCCAAGATCTGCGCGGATTGGCCTGATGCACGCACCACCATGAAGGAGCAGATCAAGCGCTGGGAGAATGCCGGTTTCTATTTCGATCTGGACTGGCTGCTCCGTTCGGTGAACACAGTGCTCACCGGAGAGGCCAAGTTCCTGTACCTGCATGACAAAGGCGCCGATGAGATCCGTGAAGCCCTGCAACGTGCCATTCGCCACATCGATCAAAGCCTCAACCTGATCGGGGGCCGGTTGGGCCTCGATCATGACCGCGTGCTGTTCAGCCGCTTTGCCATACCAGTGATCGTGCGCTACTTGGATATGCACCAAGGCCCTCTCACAGAGAAGGAGCGCGATAAGCTCTTGTTCTGGTTCGCCCACTCCGGCATGTGGGGCCGTTTCTCAGGCACCACTGAGTCGGTCATCGATCAGGACCTCGCCGCCTTGGAAGGAGAGGATGGAGGGCTGGACAAGCTGCTCGGCCAACTACGCCTATGGCATGGCGGCCTGCGCGTGGAACCAGGCCACTTCAACGGCTGGAGCCAGGGTGCCCGTTTCTACCCTGTGCTGTACCTGCTAACCCGCATGGGCGAGGCGCGGGACTGGGGCTCAGGTCTCACCCTGAAGGCCAACTTGCTCGGGCGAATGAACAGCCTTGAGGTGCATCACATCTTTCCCAAGGCCCAGCTCTACAAGCGCAACTTCAGCAAGAGTGAAGTGAACGCGCTGGCGAACTTCTGTTTCCTTACCAAGGACACGAACCTTGATATCAGCGATACGCTGCCCGAGGAGTACTTCCCGCAGGTGGAACGCGCGCATCCCGGAGCGCTCCGAAGCCAGTGGATCCCCATGGACGAGCGCCTGTGGAAGGTGGAGAACTACCTGGAGTTCATGGAGGCCAGAAAGGAGCTGCTGGCCCAGGAGGCCAACAAGCGCATGCGCGAATTGCTCCATGGCGATGAACGCTGGTTGGAGGGAGATGCGGTTAAAGTGCAGCCACAATACAGCGCTGGGATAGAGACGGATGCTGAGGAGCAGGAACTGCAACAAGTGAATGCCTGGGTGCAGGCCAAAGGCCTTGCCCCGGGGGTGCTTGCCTTCGAATACGCAGACCCTGCCGGTATGCCTCGAGCGGTGTTCGACCTGGCATGGCCGCAGGGGCTGCAGGCTGAGCTGACCCAGCCCGTGGTTCTCTTACTGAACGAGCCAATGGAGACCATCGCTATCGCCAGCGGGGCAGGCTACCGGTGCTTCACTTCACGGGAGGCATTCCAGCAGTATGTCCTGTCGGAAATCCTGGCAGAAATGGTGGCTTGAGACCTTGCCAGCTGCATACTGCACGATCCGCTGTGAACGTTTAACACCTATGTCATCGTCTTCCACCCCCACGCGTCATTGGTGCTATTAACTTTGAACCGTCCATTCGGCTGCTCTGTCGATCCTTGAACCCATCCTGTCGAATCTCAGCACGATGCAGAACAACAAATTCCTTGAAGGCCTCCTTGCAGCACTGGTGATGGTGCTTGCGGTGCTTGCCATCCGGGAGTTCTTCCGCAACGATCGCAACCAGTTGGTTTCAGCCCGAGGCAAGCAGGTGCTTAATGACGAGAAGCTCATGCGCCGCGTGAGAAAGGAAATGGAGCGGCATGAGAAGGATGGTATCTCCGGTCCGGTGGTGGTGAACCTCCATTAACCGCCCCTCGGCATGGAGATCACCTGGGGCTTCCTACTGCTCTTCACGATCTTCATCTTCCCGGGCCTCATCATCCGTCGACTTTACTTCTTCGGTGAGTTCTCCAAGCAGTTCGGGTACAATGACCCGCTGCTGAAGACTGTGGCCTATGCCTTGGTTCCGGGCCTGATCAATGCTGCCGCCGCCTACTTGATGTATGATGGCCTGTTCGGCGACATCGACCTCGGCAGTGTCTTCGATGCCTATAAGAACATGTCCGATGGGGATTACCGGCATGCCGATGCGCAAGGCCCCTCGTTGGATGAGCACTTCCGGAATGAAGTGATCCCGTTCCTCTCGCTGCTCTATGTGCAGGCCTTCATGCTCGGGCTGCTTTCCGGCCAGGTGGTCCGCTGGACCGGGTTGGACACCCGGTTCAAGATCCTTCGCTTCAAGAACCAGTGGTTCTACCTGTTCACGGGCATCCATCGCCGCTTCAAGAAGTACCAGCCTCACTTCACTGAGGACAATCGCTTCCTGTTCGTTAAGGCGGACGTGCTCATTGAAGCTGGGGGCACCACCAAGTTGTACAGCGGCACTGTGGTGGACTATGAGCTCGACCCCAACGATTGCAGAGAGCTGAGCAAGCTGGTGCTGAAGGATGCACAGCGATATTCTAAGGAGACCGACAAGCAAGGGAAGGAGAAGTACGCCCCCAAGACCATACCCGGCAATCTGCTCGTGGTCGATTGTTCCAAGCTGGTGAACATCAACCTTACGCACGTTTATGAGACGGACGAGCAACGACATAGCCGTACCCAAAGCTTCCGCCAGTCCTGGACCAATTGGCTCGTGGTCGGCACCATACTGATGTTCCCTCTACTCTTCTTCCGGATCGAAGCCATTCAGTACGGATGGTACGACCGCGTGATGGGAATGACCTGGTTGGGAAAGCTATTCGCCTGGCTGGTCGTGGCACAGATCATCCAGTTGCCCAACCCCATCGTGCAAGACCGGACCACGCGGATCTTTCGGTATGCAACCCTGCGCGAGTGGCTGCTGAAAATCGCGATGCTGCCTGTGCTGTGGTTCATCGCAGTCTGGGTCGATAAATTCGGCAAGTGGGTCCTGTCCTTGTTCGCTTGATCCGCTGCTCAATGAGTTCCAACGCTCTCCCCCCATACCCCACCTACAAACCCACCGCCATCCCCTGGCTCCAGCAGGTGCCGGAGCATTGGAGTGAGATGAAGGTGAAGTACATCTTCCGGGAGCGTGTTCAGAAGGGGTATCCCAGCGAGCCCTTGCTGGCAGCCACCCAATCCATGGGGGTGGTGACGAAGGAGACGTACGGCGAGCGGACCGTTACCGCACAGAAGGACCTTCATCTGCTGAAGTTGGTGGAGACGGGAGACTTCGTGATCAGCCTGCGTTCTTTCCAAGGGGGCATTGAGATATCACATGCACGAGGGATCATCAGTCCGGCCTACACCATTCTGAAGGTGTCCCGTAAATGCCATCCGCATTACCTCGCTTACCTATTGAAGTCGGCACCGTTCATTGATGGCCTGAAGCTCTTCATCACGGGTATTCGCGAAGGGCAGAACATCGACTATGCACGCCTGGCTCGCACCTACCTCCCTTGGCCCGAACCCGCCGAACAACACCTCATCGTCCGTTACCTGCACGCCTTGGACGCCAAGGTGAAGCGCTACATCCGCGCCAAGCGCAGCCTCATTGCGCGCTTGCAGGAGCAGAAGCAGGCCATCATCCAGCGCGCCGTTACCCGAGGGCTGGACCCCAACGTAAAGCTGAAACCCAGCGGAAGCATTTGGCTTGATGAGATACCAGAAAACTGGACTGGTCTGCCACTGAAAAGATGGCTGGCTACACCGATTACAGATGGTCCCCATGAGACTCCTGTACTTCATGATGATGGTGTTCCATTTATGTCGGCCGAATCCATGGTGAATGGTCGCTTGGACTTTAACCGCAAGAGGGGGTTTATATCGGAGGAAGACCACAGAACATATTGTTTGAAGTTGCGTCCGCGCAGAGACGACATATTCATGTGTAAATCCGGTGCGACAACCGGAAAGGTTGCCATAGTGGAGACGGATGATGAGTTCAGCGTATGGTCGCCGCTGGCTCTGATAAGAGTGGATAGGACAAAGGTCATTCCGCGCCTACTCTTCCAGCTTCTGCAAGTACCCTATGTCCAACGGCAAGTCCAAATGACATGGTCGGCAGGCACCCAGCCGAATCTATCTATGGGCGCAATGGCTCGGTTGTTCGTTGCTCTCCCCGGGTTTTCGGAGCAGGAGCGGATACTAGAGTTCGTTAAGACAGAGACAGGCCCTATTGATCGAACCATCGAGCGAGTCCACAAGGAGATTGACTTCATGCAGGAGTACCACACGCGCCTGATCGCGGATGTGGTGACGGGTGCGGTGGATGTGCGTGCGGCGGCGCAGGCCCTGCCGGAGGATCAGATGATCAGTGGATCAGATGAGCAGATTATAGAAGTGGAGCGACTGAGCATGGCGGCGGAGGGGGAGGAAGAATACGATGGCTGATGGCTATCTCCTTCCTGCACCAAGACCTGTGGCGCGAACTAACGAGCAGCGTCCGCAAAGCCAACGGCAAGGCGGATGTGGCGGTGGCTTACTTCGCACAGGGTGCGAGTAAGCTGGTGCCGCTGCGCGCCGGTGCTCGCTTGGTGGTGGATGCCAGTGAAGGAGCCGTGAAGACCGGACAGACCTGTCCGGCCGATCTGTTGGCTTTGTACCGCAAGGGGGTGCGCATCTACAGCGTGCCCAACCTGCACGCCAAGGTGTACGTGGTGGGCCGCAAGGTGTACGTGGGCTCGGCGAACGCATCGCACAGCAGCGCCCATCGGCTGTTGGAGGCCACGGTGGTGAGCAGTGAGGCTTCCCTGGTGCGCGCGGCACGCCGCTTTGTAGAAGAGCTGACCCTGCAACCCGACCTCGGCGAAGAAGAACTGAACCGCCTGGCCAAGTGGTACCGCCCACCCCACCTGCCTGGAGCCCGTGGCAGGCGCCGGTCCGAAAGTACCCGGTCCGGTATGCCCCGCTTCTGGGTGGCCCGGCTGGATGCGGAGGCCCCAACGGCAGCCTTGCACGAGGCCCTCGCCGCCGGGGCCAAGGAAGCCCGGCGCCAGATGGAACACCCCCGACGGCATGAGCTGGATGAGTTCTGGAGCCGCAGGCAGAACGAGCACTACGCCGTTGGTGACATCGTGATGCAAGTGGTGAGCGAGCCCGGCAAGCCGGATATGGTGATGCCGCCCGGGCGGGTGGTGCATGTGCGTAAATGGTCCGGTGCCGGCAAGCGGCTCACCTTCGTGTACATAGAGCTGCCCCTGAAGCGCCGGATAAGCGAGCCCCGGTTCCTGGAGCGCATCGGTGCAGCCAAAGAGTTCGCATATCTCCGGGACCGCCGATGGAACAAGGCCATGGCTGCGCGTTTCATGGCCTATTGGAACAGGGCTTGAGCATTGGTACTGTGCATGGGAACCGCCTTTTGGCCGGAGCCAGGAGGCCAGCCTATCTTTGAAAGAACGTACAGGCACATGGCAAAGACCGCGCGAACGGCCCGAAAGACAGGGACCAAACGAACCGAGGCGAAAGAGGAGCCGAAAGAGTTCGTCGTAAGCATCCGGCTTACATCCGACAGGAAATGGAGCCGGCCCTTGCGTATGCAGGAGGCGGAGCGCATCCGAAAGGAGAGTTCGTTGACCAAAGATGTGTTCAGCCATGTGGTGGACATGACCGTGAAGCGCATGGATGCTCGGATCGTCGAGAATGCGCCACTCGAAGGGCTGCGTGCCGAACGCGTGAAACTCGTGGAACAACTGGTCAAGCGCAGCCGTGAGGTATACGGGGACAAGGGCAAAGCCGACCGGTGGATGGTACGACCCAGTCCGTACCTGCACAACAAAGCACCAGCGGATCTGCTGGGCAGCTTGCAGGGTATTGCCGAGGTGATGACCGAGTTGGAGCGCATCGACGCCAGTGCCTTCGCATGATCTTGTATCGGATCGAGAGGCGTGAGCATGCGCATAAGCTGGATGGCGCGGGCGCGGCAAAGGCGGGTGCGCGCTGGAACAGCAAGGGCACGTGCGTGATCTACTGTGGCGAGCACGAAGCCACCACAGTGCTGGAAGTGCTGGCGCACGTGGGCGAAATGCCGGATGACCGCGTACTGATCACCTACGAACTGCCGGATGATGTGAGCATGCTCAAGCCGGAGCTGAAAGACCTTCCACCCACGTGGCGCGAACTGCCCTACCACACCGCCGTGCAGCACTACGGTGACAAGTTCGTAACCGAAAAGAAGGCGCTTCTACTCCGTATACCCACCGCACTCGCCACCACCGAATGGAACTACTTGATGAACCCGGATCATCCGGAGATCGCCAGGGTGAAGGTCACCATCGCCCCGTTGAACTATCCGTTCGACCCGCGGCTGTTCAAAGGCCGATGAACCATGGCGACGAACACCACCGAAGCCGGCCTCGAAAGCCTGATCGTGGCCCAGATGACCGCGATACCGAACGCAGGGCGGCGGTGAGCGCGGTGGAAAATGGGAAGGAGTGAATGACGGAACTGCGAACTTTGTGATGCCATGGAAGTGCAGCTGAAACCGAAGGTGTTGGCATGGGCGCGCGAGCGCGCCCGGTTGTCGCCAGCGGAATTGGCAGCCAAGATGAAGCGGAAGGAAGAGCAGGTGACGGCTTGGGAGCGCACGGGTACGATCAAGTTCAACTGGGTGGAGAAACTGGCGCAGGTAACGCATACGCCCTATGGTTGCCTGTTCCTCTCTGAGCCGATGGAAGAGAAGCTGCCGGTGAGCGATTTCCGGACGCTGAAGGACAAGAAGCTGGAGCGGCCCAGTCCCGACCTGATCGATGTGATGGACCTGGCTGTGCTGCGGCAAGCCTGGTACAAGGACCATCTGGTGTCCGAAGGCGCCGAGCCCCTCTCATTCGTGGGCAGCCTGAGCGGTCAGGAAGACCCGGCCGTGGCAGCCGCCCACATCCGGAAGGAATTGGGCATCGGCACCGAGCTCCGCTCCCAAGCAAGCACCTGGGCCGAGGCCATGAAGCTGCAGACCGCGCACCTGGAAGAGCACGGCATTCTGGTGATGCGCAGTGGCACCGTGGGCAGCAATACGCACCGCGTGCTGGATGTGGAGGAGTTCCGGGGATTCGCCCTGAGCGATGAGCTGGCGCCGGTGATCTTCGTGAACGGTGCGGACTATGTGGGCGCACAGATGTTCACCTTGATGCACGAGTTGGTCCATGTATTCCTGGGCCAATCGGCCATCAGCAACCTGGAGAACACCTATGCACCCGACAAAGGGACCGAGCAGTTCTGCAATGCCGTGGCTGCGGAGATCCTGGTGCCAGCAGATGAGCTGCGCCATGAATGGCAGCGTGCGCAACGCTTGCCGGACCCGCTGAAACCCTTGGTGGGCCACTTCAAGGTGAGCGGCATGGTAATGCTGCGCCGCTTGCGTGACCTGGGCATGCTCACCCCGGCTGCCTTCAAGGAGCAATGGGCCATCTTGGCCGGGCGTGAACGCGTCCAGAAGGCGAAGAGCAGCGGCGGGGACTACTACGGCGCCCAGCGCAACCGGGCCAGCACCTTGTTCTCGCGTGCCCTGATCGCCAGCACCCTGGTGGGGGAAACGCTCTACCGGGATGCATACCACCTCCTGGGCATCAAGAAGCACGACACGTTCGTGAAGTACGCCCGAGAACTCAACTTCAGCATGTGATGGCCTACCTGCTCGATGCTAACGTACTGATCCAGGGGGCCAAGGACCATTACGCCTTCGATATCTGCCCCGGTTTCTGGGACTTCCTGGCCGCAGCCAATGAACGGGGCGAGGTCTACAGCATCGAGAAAGTGTTGGAAGAATGCCAGGGCAAAGATGATGCGTTGCGGGCATGGGCCAACAACCTGGGCTCCCGCTTCTTCCTGCCGGACGATGCACGGTCCATGATGGCGCGGAGCGAGGTGGCGGCATGCTTGGAGGCGCGGGATTACACCAAGGCCGCCATCCGGAAGTTCATGGACGATGCGGACCCGCTCTTGATCGCTTGCGCCAAGGCGCACGGACACGCCATCGTTACCCATGAAGGGCTCTTCGATAGTCCACAGCGAATCCGGATACCACCGGTGTGCGATGCTCTATCGGTGAAGTACACGAAGACATGGCCCATGCTGCGCAGCCTGAACGCGCGATTCGTGCTGGATCAATAATGCGCCCCACCAACACCTCCGAAGCCGGCCTGGAGGCCCTGATCGTAGCCGACATGACCGGCAATGGGGCCACCGTTGCCAAGGGCCACCAAGCCAAGGACCTTTCCGCTGCCGCGGCCGATCCCTCCGGGACCTTTGGCCAGTGCTGGTTACCCGGCGATGCCGCCGACTACGACCGCACCCATGCCGTGGACCTGCGCCAATTGCGCCTCTTCCTGGAAGCCACCCAGCCCAAGCTGGCAGCCGAACTGGACCTGGCCAACGACAGCCAGCGCCGCCGCACCTTCCTACACCGCCTGCAAGGCGTGATCGCCAAAGAGGGCGTGGTGCATGCCCTGCGCAAAGGCATTGATGATGGACCGCTGCACATCGACCTGTACTACCCCACGCCTACGCCCGGCAACGCATCGGCCTCGCTCAACTATGCTGCCAACCGCTTCACGGTCACCCGGCAACTGCACTTCAGCAACGACACCAGCAGGCAATCGCTGGACCTGTGCTGCTTCGTGAACGGCCTGCCCGTCTTCACCTTCGAACTGAAGAACAGCTTGACGAAGCAGACCGTGGAGGATGCCGTGGAGCAGTACAAGCGTGATCGCAACCCCAAAGAGCTCCTCTTCCAATTCGGCCGTTGTGTGGCCCACTTCGCGGTGGACGATGCGCAGGTAAGGTTCTGCACCGAGCTGAAAGGCAAGGCCAGCTGGTTCCTGCCCTTCGACCAAGGGTGGAACGATGGTGCGGGAAATCCGCCCAACCCGAATGGCCTGAAGACCGACTACCTGTGGAAGCAGGTATTGGCACCGCTGAGCCTGAGCAACATCCTGGAGAGCTTCGCGCAGGTGGTGGAGTACAAGGACGAGAAGACCGGGCGCAAGAAACAGACACAGGTATTCCCGCGCTTCCACCAGCTGCGCGTGGTGCGGGCCTTGTTGCAGCACGCCCAGGAGTTCGGTGCCGGGCAGCGCTACCTCGTGCAGCACAGCGCGGGCAGCGGCAAGAGCAACAGCATCGCCTGGCTCGCCCACCAACTCACCGGCTTGGCGCACAACGGCTCGGTGCTCTTCGATAGCATCATCGTCGTTACCGATCGCCGCAACCTGGACAGGCAGATCAGTGAGACCATCAAGCAGTTCACGCAGGTACGTGCCGTGGTGGGCCACGCCGATCGTAGCGGAAACCTGCGCGAGATGATCGAGGGCGGCAAGAAGATCATCATCAGTACCATCCAGAAATTCCCGCATATCCTGGATGAGATCGGTAGCGCGCACGCCGGTCGCCGCTTCGCCATCATCATAGACGAGGCCCACAGCAGCCAGGGCGGCAAGGCCAGTGCAGCCATGAGCACCGCCCTGAGCGGCGAAGAGGAGGAAGAGGAAACGCTGGAGGACAAGGTGAACGCGCTGATCGAGGCCAAGCGCCTGCTGCCCAACGCCAGCTACTTCGCCTTCACGGCCACGCCCAAGCACAAAACACTGGAGCTCTTCGGCGTGCCCTATGAGCATGAAGGAAGAACGAAGTTCCGACCCTTCCACAGCTACACCATGAAGCAGGCCATCCAGGAGGGCTTCATCATGGACGTCCTGAAGTACTATACCCCGCTGGACAGCTACTACAAGCTGGTGAAACGTGTGGAGAACGATCCGGAGTTCGATACCAGCCGGGCGAATAAGAAACTGCGGCGCTACGTGGAAGGGCACGAACACGCCATCCGGATGAAGGCCGAGATCATGGTGGACCATTTCCACGAGCAGGTCCTGGCCCAGAACAAGCTGGGCGGCAAAGCACGTGCGATGGTGGTGACCAATGGCATCGAACGCGCGATCCAATACTTCACCGCCTTCAACGCTTACCTCGTATTACGTAAGAGCCCTTACAAGGCCATCATCGCCTTCAGCGGAGAGCGGATGGTGGATGGGCAGAAGGTGACCGAAGCCACCATGAACGGCTTCCCGAGCAACCAGATCGAAGAACGGATCGAGCAGGACCCCTACCGCTTCCTCATCTGCGCGGACAAGTTCCAGACCGGTTATGACCAGCCGTTGCTCCACAGCATGTACGTGGACAAGACGCTGAGCGGCATCAAGGCCGTGCAGACCTTGAGCCGACTGAACCGCGCGCATCCGCAGAAGCATGACGTGTTCGTGCTCGACTTCATGAACGATGTGGATACCATCCAGCAGTCCTTCGCGGATTTCTACCGCACCACCATCCTGAGCGAAGGCACCGACCCGAACATGCTGCACGACCTGAAACGTGCACTGGACGGTCAAGGCCTGTACGACACCTCGCTCATCGACGATTTCGTGGAACGATACCTCGGCGGAGCATCCCGTGATACGCTAGACCCTGCGCTGGACATGACCGTGGCACGATACGTGGCCGAGCTGGACGAAGACCAGCAGGTCGCCTTCAAAGGAAGCGCCAAAGCCTTCTGTCGCACGTACGGTTTCCTTAGCGGCATCCTGCCTTACAAGAAGCCGGAGTGGGAGAAGCTGAGCATCTTCCTCAATTTCCTCATCCCCAAACTGCCCGCACCAGTGGAGGAAGACCTCGCACGCGGGATCCTCGAGGCTATCGACATGGACAGCTATCGGGTGGAGAAGCAGGCCCTACAGTCCATCACGCTGCCGGACCAGGACACGGAGATAGACCCCATCCCGACCTCCGCGGCCGGGCGCAGGCCTGACCCGACCTTGGATCGGCTCAGCGTCATCATCCAGGCCTTCAACGACAACTGGGGCAACATTCCCTGGCAGGATAAGGACCGGATCACGCAACGGCTCACCGTGGAGATACCGTCAAGGGTAGCCGCAGACAGTGCCTACCAGAACGCGATCAAGAACAGCGACAAGCAGAACGCCCGGATCGAGATGGATAAAGCGCTGCTCCGGGTGATGATCGGCCTGATGAAGGACGAGACCGAACTATTCAAACAGTTCCAGGACAATCCTGGTTTCAAGCGCTGGTTGGGCGATATGGTGTTCGGGCAGACGTATGGACAGGGGGAAGCAGGACGTCCTTGACCATTCCTCACCCCCGCTTGTGCTCCCGCAGGTTCACCCCGCCCATAGTCCTGCGTAATTGTTTGGCCATGTCGCGGTTGTAGAAGGTATCGGCATCCACCTGGTGCGAGCTGCGCATGGCCGCACTGTGCTTCTCCTCGATGGCGCGGCGCTTGAGGTAGCGCCACCATGCCGCCGCGTGCGGCTCCTCCGGCGGGGTTGCGCCCTTGACTGCCGCCACGAAGCGCTGTTGTGCCTCGGTGAAAGGCGTGAGCGTGCCATTCGACAGGCCTTGGCACCAATGGCCCCAGCGCCGGATCGTGGCATACTGCTCGTCGCTGAACAAACGCGGGTCGCACGCGAAGGGGAAGTCCGATCTCCGACCTAACTCAAGGTGTTGGTGACGGTTCTGGTCCATGCCAGCAAGATAGTGGTGTGGGAACAACGTACTATCATTGAAGGCCATGGAAGTCGTACTCGACACTGAAGAGAATCATGTCCTGGTCGCACTGCTACCGTATCCACGTGACCTGCGCATCGCTTTGGAAGAGGGTTGGTATCGAATACCGGTATCGGAGAATTCCCCTGAACTGATCCGGAATGGGAAAGCCACCCACATCGCCTTCTACCAACCTGCATCTTTCGGGGCGGATAGGTACACGGTCCAATGGTACTCGCCGGTCAGTAGCCTAAGGATCAAGACGCGGCTTGAGCTCCTTCCGAATGAGCCTGAGCATCCGGACGCCCATAAGAGCTATTATGTGGTGGGCTGCAAGCAGCTACAACAACTGCCCGCAGCCATTCGAAGCAGGCGTCCCAGGCGCATTATCTTCTTTCCCACAACGCTAAGGCGCCTATTCACCGCCACCGATATCAACTTCCTATTCAACGACAGCCCATTGGAGGATCTTCTTTGGCGCGAGCTGATCAAGGCGGATATTCCCGCGGAGCGACAATACGACGTTCGTTCTCGGGACCGGTGGTACAAATTGGACTTCGCTGTCTTCTGCAAAACAGCTGGGCTTGATATTGAGTGCGACAGCGATACCTATCATATGGACCCGGACCGTGTTGAATACGACAAGCGCCGGACCAACCTCCTGGTGGCAGCTGGATGGCATGTTCTGCCCTTTACAACCACTATGCTGCGGAAGAATATGAATGCTACCATGCAGACCGTACACGATGCCATCAACCGGTACGGTGGCCTTGTGGATCCCGACAGCGAAGGGGGATACCGCTACACACAAGACCCAGACGATCCACAGCCCAGACTCTTCCCTTGACATGCAGTTGACATACACGCGCTTGAACCCATCCTGCAACAGACTCTAGGCACCTTCGGCAGTCAAGTACTGACCACCCCCTGGTACGGCAAAGAGCGCGAAGCCGTCTCCCACTACGCCTTCCACTTCCTGGCCAAGGCTGCACAGCCCGGCACGCCGTTCTACGATATCGGCCAACTGGCCATGGAGGGTCGCATGCCGGGTGGGCCGCTCAACACCAAGAAGCAGGTGTGCAAAGACCTGGTGATCTGGCCAGCGCCGGGTGCCAACTGCTGGAACGATCGCCGTGAGGCGGTGCAATACCCGTTGGCCGTGATGGAGTGGAAAGCGAACAGCAGCAAGTTCTTCGCCTACGACCTGGAGCACCTCGCCAGCCTCACCAACCACGCGCCCGGTATGCTGGGTGTGGTGGTCACCTTCGATGCGAAGAAGAAGGACGTGTTGCGTGCTGCGAAGGTGTTCAATGGCGTGGTGGAGCGGGAGTGGTTAGTGGTACGCTAAGCGAAGCTCCACTCCACCACAAGGAAGTTCTCCTCTGTCAACCCGCATTGCAGCGCTGCCTCCACCCAGCGCACTTGCGTATCCCGCAGGCGGTCATGCTTCGCCTTCTTGGCTTCGGCAAAGACAAGTTGATCGTCCTTCCAGGCCACCACATCCCAGCAGCCGGCGAAGCTGTCCCCGTTCCTTCCTGCGATGGTGTGCAGGCGCTCATTCACCCACGGCTCGGTGATCGGTACTTCCACTTGTGCGTGCGGTCCTTCCGGCTGCCAGGCGCGCCACAGACCCGGTGAAAGCTTGCGGCGGCCATAGGTCTCCACCCACCGTCCTTCCCAACCCGCTTCCTCGAACAGGCGCAGGATGGCCACCTCGGCGAACTGGGCGCGGCCATCCACCAGCACGAGGTCCTTGCCGCCGAAGGTGTGCACACCGGCGGTGATGGGTGCGGGGGTGAAGTGGGGGCGGCAAAGCAACAGACCAACAGGGCCTGTGCTCAGCCGCACGTTCAGGTTGGTGATCGGGTGTAA
>JAKQEI010000123.1 GCA_029573495.1 Bacteroidota bacterium
TGAGCACGCGAACGGCCGATCCCATAGATGGCGGTCAGCGCGATCTCGGCATGCTTGTGATTGGGAATGTTTACCCCAGCAATACGGGCCATCCGTATACCCCAAAGCGAAAAACGTTAAATTCTAAAGCCTTAAGTTGAACTGATCAACCCTGGCGTTGCTTGTGCCGCGGATCGCTGCAAATGACGCGAACCACACCCTTGCGGCGGATGATCTTGCAGTTGCGGCAAAGCCGCTTAACCGATGCCTGGACTCTCATGGTCTTGCTCCTGTTTCTCTAATCTTCACTTGGTCCGGAACACGATCCGGCCCTTGGTCAGGTCGTAGGGGGTGAGCTGAACGGTCACCTTGTCCCCGGGAAGAATGCGTATGTAGTGCATGCGCATCTTTCCGGAAATGTGGCCAAGGACCATGTGACCGTTCTCGAGCCTGACGCGGAATGTTGCATTGGGAAGGTTCTCGGTGACCTCACCCTGCATCTCGATTACATCTTCCTTCGCCATGGACTTACCTGCCCGGGAAACCCGCCCCCTTGAAATTCGCTTTCTTCAGCAGACTCTCGTACTGATGCGACATCACGAACGCCTGAACCTGGGCCATGAAGTCCATCGTCACCACGACGATGATCAGCAGCGAGGTGCCACCGAAATAGAACGGGACGTTCCACTTCAGGATCAGGAACTCGGGCAGCAGGCAGACCAGGGTGATATAGACCGCCCCGGCAAGCGTCAGCCGCATGAGAATCTTGTCGATGTAACGTGCGGTCTGGTCACCGGGACGAATCCCGGGAACGAAGGCCCCGCTCTTCTTCAGGTTGTCCGCCGTCTCGCGGGCGTTGAACACCAGCGCCGTGTAAAAGAAGCAGAAAAACACGATCGCGACGGCGTACAGCATCACGTAGATCGGCTGGCCCGGCGACAGCGTCGAGGCGATGTCCCGCAGCCAGTACATCCCCTCGGAGGAGCCGAACCACTGCCCCAGGGTTGCCGGGAACAGGATGATGCTCGACGCGAAGATCGGCGGGATCACGCCCGACATGTTCAGCTTCAGCGGCAGATGGGAGCTTTGCCCGCCATACACCTTGTTGCCGACCTGGCGCTTGGCGTAATTCACCAGAATCTTGCGCTGCCCCCGCTCGACGAACACCACGAAACCCGTCACCAGCACCACGAGGATGCAGATGAAGAGCGCCGTGAAGGGATGCATCGCCCCGGTACGCACCAGTTCGAACAACCCACCGATCGCACTCGGCAGCCCCGCCACGATGCCCGCGAAGATGATGATCGAGATGCCGTTGCCGATGCCACGCTCGGTGATCTGCTCACCCAGCCACATCAGGAACATGGTCCCGGTCACCAGCGTGGCCACCGTCACGAAGCGGAACATCACGCCAGGTTCGAGCACCAGCCCGGGTTGCCCCTCGAGCGCGATCGCGATGCCCAGCGACTGCGCCAGCGCCAGCGCCAGCGTGCCATAGCGGGTGTACTGCGTGATCTTGCGCCGGCCCGCCTCGCCTTCCTTTTTCAGCGCCTCGAGTTGAGGCACCGCCACCGTCATCAACTGCATGATGATGGACGCGGAGATGTAGGGCATGATGCCCAGCGCGAAGATGGTGAAACGCGACAGCGCGCCGCCCGAGAACAGGTTGAACACGCCCAGGATGCCGCCCTGCTGGGACTGGAACAACTCGGCCAGCCCCTGCGGGTCGATACCCGGAACCGGAATGTGCGCGCCGATCCGATACACGATCAGCGCGCCCACCAGGAAAAGCAGGCGCCGC
>JAKQEI010000127.1 GCA_029573495.1 Bacteroidota bacterium
ACGGCGCCTATCACGAGTTCTTCCCCAACGGGAACATCCGCATCATGGGCACCCTCGATGGCTACAACCCGGACGGTAACCTGAAGAAGACCGGCGTATGGAAGGAGTGGAACGCGGAGGGAAAGGTGATCCACGAGGAGACCTATCCCTAGAGCGTATCTCAAAATTGTTTTCGGTAGCGAGCGACAGGTATTTCACGACCAGGCGAGGCGGCGGAACCGAGCATAGTCGGGCACTCTGTGAGGTGTCCGACAACAAAGCATGGGCGTGAAAGACCGGAGCGGAGCCCGAAGGGCTTTTATGAGATGCGCTCTAGTCGCCCACCACCAACCGCCGCGTACTGTGGTCAGCGGTATGCACGAGGTAGATCCCGGGCGCCAGGTCCGCTGGAAGATCCATGAACGTGTCGCGTGATCGACCGGCTGCCACCAGGCTTCCGCGCGCGTCCATCACCCGCACAACGCCGATCGGCACCTCGGCCACCAACCGGATGGAATGGCCGGTCCAGCTGACGCCCAGGTTGTCGGATGTGACCTCGTTCAACCCGGTGCCCGAGAAGTTCAAGGTCCCGTCGCAGGTGCTGTTCGCCGTGCTGCTGAACACCGTGAGCTGCGGCTGATAGGCACCAGGGTTCGCGTAACGCTTCCACGCCCAGCGCCGGGTGATCGTATGCCCGTCCCCGCAGCTGTGGGAATAGGTTGATGCGCCGATGGACAGGCACCAGAAGTAGGCAATATGCGGTGCGCCTGATCCTCCGACCTGTTCCGGGAAATAGATGCAGCGCACGGCGGTGTTCGCATTGCTCTGCCACTGGTTGGAAGCGGTGAATCCCTGCCGTTGCGCACCACTGTTGTTCGTCCAATGTACCGTCCCGTCAATGATGCTGAGCCCGGAGTTCTCCGCATTGAAGCTGAAGCTGCCATCGATCCATTGATCGTTGTTCCAGTTGTACGCCGCCGCACCGATGGTGCCACTGCCCGTACGCCAGGCCACCACGCCATCCTCCAGCATCACCGAGGTCCCCGAACTGAAGCTGAAGCTGTCGTCCATCCATTGACCATTGGAAGGATCGTAGACCGCGGCACCCACCGTACCCGAGCCGGTGACCCAGGCCACCACGCCATCCTTGTTGTACATCGTGGTTCCCGAGCTGAAGCTGAAACTATCGTCCATCCACTGCTGTGTGCCCGGGTCGAAGACCGCCGCCCCGACCGTGCCCGAACCAGTGACCCAGCTCACCACGCCATGCCGGTTGATGATGCTCGTGCCCGAGCTGAAGCTGAAAGTGTCATCCAGCCATTGCTGCGCGGCCGGGTTGTAGATCGCCGCGCCCACCGTGCCGCTGCCCGTCACCCAGGCGATGATGCCGTCCGCATTCGTCACCGTGGTACCGCTCACGAACGAGAAGTTGTCCTCTCGGAACTGGGACATATCGATGTCGTACACGATGCCGCGCACAACGCCGGAGCTCGACAAGGTGGCCACCACACCATCCACGCTGCTCCATTCCGCCACGCTGGAATAGCTCTGTGTCCGGCTCTGGTCCAGCAAGGGGTCCCACACGGTGCACGTGATCGTGCTGCCGTTCTGCGTCACGCTGATCGGTGGTCCCCAGCCCCAGTTGTAGAACTGGGCGTTCGCGCTGTGCAGAAGGAATACCGGGAGAAGGTGGAGAATGTGGCGCATAGGTGTGCGGATCGCCTCGAAGCTAGCAGGTGGGCTCGGATAATGAGGCGTTCATCGGGCGTTCCGCGCTGTTCATCCGGAACTTGATCCATTTAACATGCGTAGAAAGGGGTTGGAACCGTTAAGATGATAGTTTCACCGCCCCGTTGGCCTTACCGCGAACTGGAACCTCGCACGATGGGAGGGCAACGGACGAACCTGTAAGGAAGAATGGTGCAAGCACCCTTGCTCTTGGCATTGCTTTTCTCCTGGCTGATCGGCGGGACCGATGTGCCGGCGCCTTCAAGCTCGTCCTCTGCCGTGGAAGCGGTGGACGAGACGACCCATGCGGCGGCGGAGCTGTACGATGCGATCTGTCTTGAAGGGGAACTGAAGGAGAGCGTGTTCACGGCCTGTTACAAGCGTATGCAACGGAAGGGTGTCACCGGACATGTCATCGCGATCGCGGACATGACACAGCCCAGCACCGCCAAGCGCTTCTACGTGCTCGACCTGGAGCGCAAGGAACTACTGATGCGCACATACGTAGCCCATGGCCAGGGAAGCGGCGAACTGATGGCCACCCACTTCAGCAACCGCGAAGGCAGCCATCAGACGAGCCTGGGACTTTACCGCGTTGGCGCGGAGATCGTGAGCCCGAAGCATGGTGCTGCCCTGATGCTGCACGGCTTGGAAAAGGGGCTCAACTGCCAGGCGGAGAAGCGTGAGGTGATCATGCACGGCGCCGATTATGTGGGCGATTCCTTCATCCGCGAGCACGGTCGTTTGGGACGCAGCTGGGGTTGTCCGGCGGTGAGCCGGGCCGACATGCCCCGCATGCTTGAGCTGCTCGCTGACGGGGGGCTGCTCTACGTTCACGGCTGAGCAGCGAACTTTGCGACCGTCCGAACGTAAGTGAGGGTCCCGAGATGCGTCCTTTCACCCTGGTCATCCTTTTCCTGGCAGCGTTGGGCTGCACGCCCCCTTCCAAGCCGAAGACCCTCGCCGAAGAGACCCGCGAGATCGCCAAGGTCTTCGAGACGAAGGAAGAGATCACGGATCGGACGTTGGACAGTGCGACGATCGCCGATTTCCTCGCCAGACACCCCGATTCGAAGGGCGACAGTGCGGCCATCTTCAGCTTTTACAAGCGCCGCGGCTACCACTATGCATGGTTCGTGGATGACACGCTCTCCCATGCCGCCTTCGGCTTCGCCTCGCTCGTTCATGGCACGGACAAGGCACACCCGACCGTGGCCGCCCTGAGTGAACGCCTGCGCCAGTTGATGGAGCAGCCCACCCGCAACGGCCAACCACCATGCGACAGCTGTGGCCAGGACCTGGAACTCACGCTGACGGCCGAGTTCTTCCACTTCGCGAACAAGGAATACGGAGGCATGGTGGGCAAGGACCTGCGAGAACTGGATTGGTTCATCCCACGCACGAAGAAGAACTATGACCGTCTGCTGGATTCCATCGCGGCCGGTGGGATGGACCTGAGCGCCATCGAGCCCTTGCATCCCCAATATGGCAAGCTGAAGCAGCGACTGCGGAAGTACGTGATGCTGGACACCCTGGTCCGTTGGGACCCGCTCTCCCTGGGAGACCGCAAGAAGCTGGAGCCGGGCGATACCGCCAGTGTGGTCCCGGACATCCGTCAACGCCTGATGGTGCTTGGGGACCTGGTGACGGGCATGGACACGCTCGTCCTGCATTCCACCACCTATGACAGCGTGTTGGTGCATGCCGTTCAACGCTTCCAGGAGCGACACAGCCTGCTGCCCGACGGGGTGATCGGCACGAGCGTCATCCGTGCCTTGAACGTCACACCCGCGCAACGCGTCCGCACCATGCTCATCAACATGGAGCGCCTGCGCTGGGTACCCGAAGCGTATGCCCCGGACCTCATCCTGGTGAACATCCCGGAGTATAGGATGCACATCTTCGAGGATGGGAAGGAGGCTTGGAACATGAAGGTCGTCGTGGGCAATGTGGCCACGCGCACGGTCATCTTCAGCGATACGCTCACGAACATCGTCTTCAGCCCGTATTGGGGCGTGCCGCAGAGCATCGTGAAGAACGAGATCCTTCCGGAGCTGCGGAAGAACCCGAATTACCTGGCGAAGAAGGGCATGGAACGGATCGGTGGCACGGACGCGAACCCCGTGATCCGGCAGAAGCCCGGCCGAAGCAATGCCCTGGGCCTGGTGAAATTCCTCTTCCCGAACAACTACAGCATCTACTTCCACGACACCCCGAGCAAGGGCGGATTCGCCCGGGAGAGCAGGGCCTTCAGTCACGGCTGCATCCGGCTGAGCGAGCCGCAACGCCTGGCCGAGTACTTGCTGCGCAACGACACCACCTGGACCACTGAGAAGATCAAGGAGGCCATGAACAAGGGCTCGGAGACCTGGGTCACCTTGAAGGAGAAGCGTCCCGTGACGATCGGTTACTTCACGGCCTGGGTGGGCCCGGACGACCGGCTCTACTTCTGTGATGATGTGTACGGGCACGACGAGAAGCTGGCGGCCGAACTATTCTTCGACCCGACACCCACTCCTACGCCCTTGCCTATTGAGCCGGGGCTGGAGGTGTTGAACTGACGCGCACCGCAGGCACTCCGAAATAGCTGGCGTAGCTCCGGTTCATCCAATAGTCCGCATCGGTATCGAGCGGGAGGATCACCAGGCAGCGCGGATAGTTCACCGGGTCAAGCACCACCTCCTGCTCCCCTCCCTGCGCGGCTTGTCGCATGGTGGCGTAGCGCCGTATGATATCCGCATCATAGCGCGCCAGCTGGCCACCCAGAAGATCCGCGGTCACCAAGCCGTCGCGGCCGCTGAGGAGGAAGAGGCCACACACCACCGCGACCGACCAGGACCACCAAGGACGTTGGACCGCACGCGGTGTGGGCAGCATGCTGCGAAGTACGGCTCGATCCCAAACGGTGAGCGCTACGAACCAGCCCGGCAGGAAATAGAAGCAGGCCATGTTGAGGGTGCGGTATTGGCCGAGCAGACCGGTGGGCCAATAGGTCACCACCATGCTCACGAAGAGGCAGGCGAAGGGCAGGGCGAGCGCGACCCACTTGTTCCATCGAAGACCATCCCGCCCTATCAACCCTCGCTCCTCTCCTTGCCGAAGGAGGACCAGGAAGAGGATCGATGGAAGGATGATCGGCAATATCCAGTTGAGCGACCACCTGCCTGTCTGTGCCACGGCATAGACCAGGGTCCGTAACGCATCATGCCGCAAGGGGAACAGCGCCTCGCGCGTTGCATTGCCCGGTGCCAGGGCCACCACCAAGGAAGCGACCAGAGCCACACCGAGAAGTACGAAAGCCGCACGCCGACGCGGATCGTACTGCTTCCGGAACAGGAATACGAGCAAGCCGTGACCGATCACCAGGAAGGCCATGTGGACCTCGTTGCTTCCTGCCATCCAAAGGATCAGAAGGACTTGCACCACATACCAGCGTGCGTTCAATTCGTGCTGATCCCTCCAAGCCTGGATCCAATTCGCCAGGAAGAAGAGGCTGAGCGCATTGGCCAGCTGGTAGGTCATGGCGCCGGTGTACCAGTAGAAGCCCTCGCTGGCGTCGGGCATCACATGCAGGTAGAGCAGGAGGAAGACCAGCGCGATGGTCGCCGCCACGTGGGCACGGACCGCGGGCAGGATGACCTTCACCAGGCGGAAACCGGCGAACCAGGTGAATAGGATCAGGCCGATGGCGACCATGCGATAGAGCATGAGACCGATATCGATCCCCGATACCAGCGGACCCCGGAGCACAAGGATGTTGGAGGCATAGCGTCCGTTCCAGGAGGTGTATTCGCGCCAGAGCCCTTCGAGCAGCGGGGTGCTCATCCCGGAAACCGCATAGCTGTAGTCATCCGCATAGGGGTGCACGAAGAGCGCCAGCAGTAGGTGGCGGAGCAGTGCCAGCACCAGGATCACCTGGGCGACGCGGAACGGGAGAACTCCCTTCATCCCTTCAAAGATGAAGTCGGAGGCTCAAAGGCCGATGCGTTCACTCACCCGGTAGCGGTCGCGGTCGTCGCCATTGCGGCTCACGAGGTCGGCCACGAAGCCGGCGGTGAATAGCTGCACCCCGATCACCATGGCCGTGAGAGCCACGAAGAAGAGCCCGGAGCTGGTGACGCGCGGCGCGGCCACGTGGAGCACGTAGCTATACCACAACTTCTCACCGACCACCCAGGCCGCGCTGAAGAAGCCCACCACGAACATGATGGTGCCGAGCCCTCCGAAGAAGTGCATCGGCTTCTTGGCGAAGCGGAAGATGAAGGTGATGGTGAGGAGGTCCAGGAAGCCGTTGATGAAGCGGTCCAGGCCGAACTTGGTGCGACCGTACTGGCGAGGATGGTGCTTCACCACCTTCTCCCCGATCCGGTGGAAGCCTTCCTTCTTCGCGATGAAGGGGATGTAACGGTGCATCTCCCCGAAGACCTGGATGTTCTTCACCACCTCCTTGCGGTAGGCCTTCAGGCCGCAGTTGAAGTCGTGCAGCATCACCCCGCTCACCCGGCGTGTGGTCCAGTTGAACAGCTTGGTGGGGATGGTCTTGGTAAGGGGATCGTAGCGCTTCTTCTTCCAGCCGCTCACCAGGTCGAAGCCGTCCACGGTGATCATGCGGTAGAGCTCGGGGATCTCATCGGGGTCGTCCTGCAGGTCGGCGTCCATGGTGATCACCACCTCGCCTTGCGCGGCGATGAAGCCCTCGTTCAGTGCGGGGCTCTTGCCGTAGTTCCGTCCGAAGCGCACACCTTTCACGCGACCGTCCGCCTTTGAAAGCCGTTGGATCTCGTCCCAGGAGCCGTCCGAACTGCCATCATCCACCAGGATGATCTCATAGGCCTTGCCCATGCCGCCCAGCACCCGGTGAAGCCACTCGACCAGGTGTGGCAGCGATTCGCGCTCGTTCAGCAGGGGTACGACGATGGAGACGTCCATGGCGCTGCAAGGATACGGCTAGGGCAGCACCAAGCGATGGACTTGCCTCGACCCTTCCTGCTCCACCACGATGATCACCATGTTCCCGCTCCATTCGGACAAGGTGACCTCCATCCGACCTGCCCCCGTGCGTTGCAGCAGGGAACGGCCAAGCCCATCCATGACGGACACCGTACTGACACCCGTACCGGAAGGTCGCACAGACAGGTGATCACCATCGAACGAGATGGCACTGGAGCTCGATGGCACCGCCATGCTGGTCGGGAGCACCACGTTCACCACGCAACTCGCAGTGGATGAGTTCTCGCCAGCCGCATTGTACATGTTCAATGTGACGTCGTAGCAACCCGGTAGATCATACTGGACATCCATGGGGTCCCGTTCCAAACTGGTCCCGATGGTGCTGCCGGGCAGTTGCCAATAGAAGGCATAGACATCCGGAGAGGCATAGGCCGTCATATCAACGCTGCCTCCGGGGATGATGTCACCACCCTCTATTCCGAACGAGACATGCGGCAACTCCAGGCAAGTCAAGGTAGCCCCATCCACCAGGTCCCAGACCAGTTGTGCCTCGGACCCGCTCATATCGTAGTTGTCGATGAATAAGGCGAAGTGGTCTCCTGCGTTCACGTTCAAATAAGCCACCCAGCCATCGCCACCAGGACCTTCGCTGGCATCGATCGCCGCTCCTCCCATGCCCGTAAGCCCCGCGAGTGCGGAGTAGCTACATCGGACCGGCGGTGAGGAAAGAACATTCGGCCAGGTCGGGCTCGGCCCCCATACCGCGAAATCCAGGTCGGTCTGGGGCAGTGAGGGTATCACCGTGAATCCGACCATTCCCCCTGTGGCCACCTCGAAGATGGCCCAGGTACCGTTCCTTTCGTTCGACAGCAAGCAGCCGCGGTTGAGCGGGTCCAGATCGACCACATTTCCAACGAGGAGGTTCGGGAAAGAGATGGTCGTATCCGAGCAGATATTCCGGGCGTAGATCAAGTCCGCTGCGGGGAAGGGACCCGGTTGCCCCACCACCCCTGCACCAGGGATGACCAGAATCACAGCCGATAGGAACCGTGTTCGCATGGACCAAGATAGGTCGTCGTGTGGTACCGATCCAGGGATCCCTACCTTTGCACCTGGGGCAAGTCCTGTACGACCAGCTCCCGCCGAATCCCCCAGGGCTGGAAGGCAGCAAGGGTAGGCGGTCGTAGCGGTGCGATGCGGGTCGCTTGCCCCTCTTTTTTGCCTATTCTGACGGGCTACTACCTTGGCGCCGTGGCCGATATCCAACCCAAAGTCGTACTGATCACCGGTGCCAGCAGTGGCCTGGGCAAGGCCATCGGGTTACGGCTGGCCAAGGCTGGGCACAAGGTGTTCGGCACGAGCCGCAAGCCCCAGCAGAACGACGGCCCCAGCGCCTTCCCGCTCCTGGTCATGGACGTGACCGATGAGGCGTCGGTGAACGTGACGGTGGCCGAGGTGATCGAACGTGCGGGCCGTCTTGATGTGGTGATCAACAATGCAGGCCTTGGGATCCAAGGACCGGCCGAGGACATCACGCCCACCCTGGCCGCGCAACTGCTGGATACCAACGTGCTCGGCCCCCACCGCGTATGCCGCGCCGCGCTGCCGCAGATGCGCAAGCAGGGTGACGGCTATCTGATCAACATCACCAGCGTGGCGGGGAACTTCGGCCTTCCCTATCGCAGCTTCTACAGCGCCAGCAAGGCCGCACTCGAACGCTACACCGAGGCCCTGAGCACCGAAGCCGCGCGTTTCGGAGTGAAGGTGCTCACCGTCCAACCAGGGGAGTTCAACACGAACATCGCGGCGGCGCGCCTGCGTCCGGAGGTGATCAGCGAAGCGAACAGGCCCGGTTATGACAAGGCCATGGCGGAGCTGGGCGGAAGCATGCACTACAGCCGCGATCCGGACGAGCTCGCCAAGATCATCGAACGCATCATCGCCTCGAAGCACCCGAAGGCCACCTACATCGTGGCCCAGGGCATCCAGCGCGTAAGCATCCTGTTGAAGAAGGTCCTGCCCGGCCGGATGTTCGAGCGCCTCTTGCGCAAGCATTACGAATAGTCATGATCACCTACGACAGCCGGGATTGGTGGCGGGCGCTCGCCTTGCATCGCTCGGACACCGTGCGGAAGTTGCTGCCGCTCCTGATCCTCGTCGGGGTCTTCACCGCAGTGGTCAGCTATGTGGAAGTGCGCTACCTGCAACTGAGCAAGAGCAGCTATGTGAGCAACCTGCCCGTCATGCACAGCCTGCTGGGCTTCGCGATCAGCATGCTGCTCGTGTTCCGCACGAACACCGCGTATGACCGTTGGTGGGAGGGCCGCAAGCTCTGGGGCCAGTTGGTGAACGTGAGCCGGAACCTCGCGGTGAAGGTGTCCGCCATGGTACCACCCGAGCAGACCACGACACGCCAGTTCTTCGAGCGCCTGATCGGCACTTTCCCCGACGAGCTGCGCCGCCACCTGCAACTGGAGAAGACAAGGCTTGCGCTGGACGAGAAGTCGCACCCGGAGATCCCCGACTTCGACCGGAGCAAGCACGTGCCCTCGCAGATCGTGAGCCTGATGCAGCAACGCGTCCAGCGCATGTACCATGACAAGGCGATCACCGGCGACCAGCTGATCGTGTTGAACACCGAGCTGGTGCAGTTCCTGGACATCTGTGGTGCATGTGAGCGGATCAAGAACACACCCATCCCCTACTCATACAGCAGCTTCATCAAGAAGTTCATCGTGATCTACGTGCTCACCCTACCGTTCGGATTCGCGTTCTCCCTGGGCTACATCGCGGTGCCGGTGGTCATGTTCATCTTCTACGTCCTCGCCAGCTTGGAACTGATCGCCGAGGAGATCGAGGACCCATTCGGGAAGGACGGCAACGACCTGCCGATGGAACGCCTCGCCCAGATGATCAAGCGCAACCTGGAGGAGATCCTCCGGTAAGTTCATCGTCCGTTGAGCGCGTAGCGCGCGAGTACCGCGGACCGCCCCTTGCCTTCACTGCTCAGCCACATGTCACCATCCGGCATGAAGGTGATGCCCTCGGCCTTGGGCAACAACTTCTCATCAAGCACGACGAGGTCCACCAGATCGCCTTGCCGATCGAGCACTAGGAGCGTATGGTCCACCGCTGAGAGCAGATAATAGTAGTGTGAGACCGGGTGCACTGCCACCGAGCTGTAGCGCAATTTCAAAGCCGGGCGTTCCCTCCCCTTCTTCATAGTGCGTGGGACCTCGATACCCTTCGTAAGCGCCTGGCGCACGAGCTTATCCAAGGAGACCTTCAGGATGACCTGAGGCGCACTGGTCATGGATCCCGGATCCAGAGCGTAGACAAGCCGTTCATCCTTGCCTTCCTTCGATCCTTTCACAAAGTCCTTGGGGGAGACCAGGACCGATCCGCTGTGGTCATCGAAGCCGAGACCTTCGATGTTCCTGTTCGGGACGTCGATGCGGAAGGTATCGATCACCTGCATCCGCGAAGCCCGATCGCTCAGTCGGTAGATGAGGCCATCACTGCGCAAGGCGTAATAGTTGCTGCCTACGCGCGTGAGCCCTTCCATATCGGCCGGACCTGCGAAGGTCACACTGTCCACGATCCGACCGCTACGCGCGGAAAGAAAATAGACACTGGCCGATTCGTCATGTACACAAGCCAGCGTCGTATCATCCACATCGGTCAACGCGGACACCTCGATGAGTAGTGCAGGTAATTCGAATACCTGCGACGGTCGCTTCATGTCATAGGGCAAGGCGCCACCCGGCCTGTTCTTCTGCACAGCAGCGCAGCTAGCGACCATGAAAACCAAGAAGTGGACCTTTCGCATGATGCAAATGAACGGCGGACCTGCTAATGACCACACCGGCTATCCATTTCACCATCCAACACACCCACCCCGGTCCGGAGGCATTTGCCTGATCATCCGCATCGTGCTTCCTTCGTGCACCTCCATGAAGCAGATCTTTCCCGGTCGTTCCTTCCTGCTCGTCCTCGTGGCCGCGCTGGGCTACTTCGTGGACATCTACGACCTCGTGCTCTTCAACGTGGTGAAGCGAGAGAGTCTCGAGTTCATCCTTGGAACGGGCCATCCCGGCATCAAGGACATGGGGATCCACCTCTTCAACATCCAGATGGTGGGCATGTTGGTGGGCGGGATCCTATGGGGCGTGTGGGGTGACAAGAAGGGACGGATCACCGTGCTCTTCGGCAGCATCCTGCTGTACTCCGCCGCCAACATCGCCAATGCCTTCACCTTTGATCTCACGACCTATGCCATCGTGCGCTTCCTCGCCGGTGTGGGCCTGGCAGGGGAACTCGGCGCGGGCATCACGCTGATCACCGAGACACTTCCGCGCGACAAGCGTGGCTATGGCACACTGGTGATGGTTACGGTGGGTGCTTTGGGCGCTGTCTTCGCCGCGGAAGTGAGTGCACAAGGGCAGCGGCTCGGTGGCCTGCTCACCGCCATCACGAGCACGGAGCTCATGAACTGGCAGGTGACCTACCTCGTGGGCGGCCTGATGGGACTTGTGCTGCTGGCGTTGCGCCTGGGCACCTTCGAGAGCGGCCTGTACCAGAACGTGCAGGAGAAGGAGGTGCGCAAGGGCGATCTGCGTCTGCTCTTCAACGATCGCGGTCGCTTCCTCCGCTACCTCAGTTGCATCCTCATCGGCGTACCCGTGTGGTACGTGATCGGGGTGCTTGTGAGCCTCTCGCAGGACGTGTTCGTACCGGCCTTCGGCATCGATACAAGCAAGCTCGACGAGGTCGGACTGAGGACCATCAACGGCGAAGCGATCAAGTACGCCTACATCGGTCTCAGCCTTGGTGATCTGCTCAGCGGCTTGTTGAGCCAGTGGCTGCGTAGCCGCAAGAAGGTCATCTACCTCTACCTCACCGCGAACCTCGTGCTCACCCTGATCTTCCTCTTCGGTATGCGTGGCGCCACGATCGCGGCCTACAACTGGCTCTGCCTGGCCCTGGGCACCGCCACGGGTTACTGGGTCATCTTCGTCACGGTGGCGAGCGAACAGTTCGGCACCAACATCCGCAGCACGGTGGCTACCACCACCCCCAACTTCGTGCGAGGCTCGGTGCTTCCGCTTACCATGCTCTTCAATGGTCTGCTGGGCCCCGTGGGCAACGTGACCAGTGCATTGATCGTGGGTGTCATCAGCATCGGAGCGGCGTTCTGGGCCACCTCGCGCGTGCATGAGACCTTCGAGTCCGATATGGACTACGTGGAGGCGTAACGGCGGTGCACGGTCAGCGCACTTGAAGGGTCAGGGTTCACTTCCTGCCCTTCACCAGCATCACCAACCCGGCTGCAGCGGCTATCCCGCCCACGATGAAATACGGCCAGAAACTGGCGTCCGACTTACCGATGCTGATCTCGGTCTTGCCGAGGTCGATATCGGCTTGGCCTTCGTTCTTGCGCATGGTACCGAACACGATGATGGCGATGCCGCCAACGAGCAAGAGAATGGGGAGGATGTTCTTCATGGTCCGTGGTGTTCAGTTGTGGCCGGGCAGCGCCAATGCACCCAGGCGTTCTTCGTATTCGCGTTGGTCGATGGAGATCCCATCCTCGAAGTAGAACACTGCTCCAAAGGCGTGGGTGACCTTCCGCAACTCCGTCGCACTGGTGCCATCACTGAAGCGGTCGATCGCGATCACCATGGTCCGCATGGTCTGTAATTCATGGGAGGCGGAGGGTTCTCCCGGCTCCGTTACCCGCCAATGGGCCGAGAAGCGTGAGGCCGGGGGCTTTGCCGCTGGTGGGATCAAGGAGGTCGGGGCAGCCGAGGCGAGAAGCGGTGGACCGCTCACCGTACCAGCTTCGACGGGAACGGAGGCATGTAGAGCTTCCTTGTTCGCACTTCCATCTCCCTGCTTCCTGTACGGCGCATCAACGATCACGGGTGACCCAGGCTCCTTCTCTTCCGCTGCCACCGTCTGGTCGGCAAGCGGTGACGGATCCTCCTTTTCCACTGATGGAAGCGATGCGTTCGGGTCGTTCACGAACATCCACTCGAGATCCGCAAGGGCATCCACCTGCACCGGCACACGTTCAATGTGTGCCGCCATGCGCTTGATCATGCTATCCAGGCCCAGCACCTTCCGCATCCGGGTGTAATCGGTGGTGTAGATGAAGTCCTGTTCCTCCTCATCGTAGAAGACCAGACCCACGGGTTGGGCATATTCAAAGGGCTCCTCCCCCTTCGCGAAGTGTTCCAGGATGATCTCGAACGGAAAGCGGAACGACTCAGCGCTCGCTGTACCCGGGAGCCGGAGGTCGAACACCACCTCCTTGGTGGCACAACCCGGGTGCGAGGCCCTTACGAGGTAGGTGGAGCGAAGCCCAAGATCCAGTTGGAACCGGTCGTCGTTCAATGGAAGGTCGAATGCCTCGCCGAACTCCGGCAGGATGGTGACCCGAGCATTCGACCAACTCCCACCTCGCACGCGCAGGATGCCATCGGCAGATAGCGTGTTCGCGTGCAGAACGATCGGTGCGATGGCGATAAATACGCCACTTAATATCCGGTGTAGGGGACGATGGCCCATGCCGCTGATAGGCCAATTCGTGAGCCATGAGGAAGGTTTCGTCGTGCTTCACCCTCTCGTTATCGACGAAGCAGCTGATCCTCAGCGCTTCGTGAATGAGCGTATCGAATGATCCTCATGATAGGGCTCATCATAACCCAGGCATGTTGAGGAAACGGCTCCCCGATCCGGTAGTCTGGGACGGGGATTTCCAGCACCTCATGGTCTTGGCTTGGATGATCGGATAAGTGCGTCATCGAGCGTGGTGCAGAAATCCCGATCAGGGAAGGAATTCCACGATTGTTCACCGGACCCATCCTGCACATATCCGTAATATCCAGAGACATAGCAGATGGAGGCTGACCTGGTATGCGGCTCGCATCCTTGGGGATGAATACTTATCGTCATGAAAGCTGCTATCACCCTACTCTTCATTCTCGCATTCCATACCCCTCAGATCGCCCTCGCCTCCGGTGGTCGAGGAGACGCGTCCAACGTGCGTATAATTCGTGTAGAGCAGGTGAGCGGCGATGCACTTGCCCACGAAGTTTCGGTGAACGAGGAAAGACTCATTCGTGTGGTCGCCCTGGCCGCGAACGGACGCTACCTCGTTGTCGTGCGATCGAACATCGGCGTTACGCGGATGAAAGGTGCCTACCTCGATAGCCTGCTCGCCGTGCCGGACGGTACCTTCAGCTACTACCACCCGAACGGTCGCATTGAAAGCACTGGTTCCTATGTGAAAGGCGTGAAGTCGGGCACCTGGGAACGCTATGATATGAATGGGCATGCACTCGCAACCCGCACGTACAGTGGAGAACAACTCGACGACCTTCTTGCAACGGAGGGCGTGATCGAGAAGGCGGGACAAGCCGGGCAGCAGCGTGGGGTGCGTGTGACGCAACGTGACCGCCGATGGAGCGTACCGATGGACCTGTAATGGATCCCGTGCCGAAGTGGTTGTGACCGACCGTTGCGCCTGACGCGAGCTGGCGATGCGCCCCGGAACGGCTGGTTATCTTGGCCGTCCTTTCACGACCCCTCATGATCCATCATCGTCTTTCGCTTGGTGTGGCCTTCTGCCTTACCCTCTCTGCTGTATCCGCACAAAAGCAACTTACCAATCGCGACATCTGGGCCAGTCCGCAGTTCAGCGCGGAATACGTGGGTGGCCTGGCCAGCATGAACGACGGCCAGCACTATACCGTACTGGATGGGTCGGAAGCCGGCATGGTGATCGACCAGTACGCGTACAGGACCGGGCAGAAGGTGAGCACGATCGTGGACGGTACCACCCTGGTCCCAGCCGGTGCGGAGGCTCCCATCGCCATCGATGGCTACCGCTTCAGCGGTGATGAGAAGAAGGTGATGATCGAGACGGATGCGGAACCGATCTACCGCTACAGCTATTACGCGCACCACTACGTGTATGACCGCGCCTCCAAGAAGCTGGTGGCACTGAGCGATGTCGGCAAGGCGAAGCAGCGGTTGGCCACCTTCAGTCCCGTTGGAGGCCGCGCCGCCTTCGTACGTGACAACGATCTCTACATCGTGGACCTGGCTTCGATGAAGGAAACGCGTGTGACGAACGATGGAGCGTGGAACAAGGTGCTCAACGGTGCCACCGATTGGGTGTACGAGGAGGAGTTCACCCTGGTGCAGGGTTATGCCTGGAGCCCGAAAGGCGACAAGCTCATCTACCTCCGCAGCGATGAGAGCGCCGTGAAGGAGTTCGACCTCACCTATTACAAGGACCAGCTGTATCCGAGCGAGTACCGCTTCAAATACCCGAAGGCCGGCGAAGTGAACAGTTCGGTGAGCGTGCATGTGTACGACATCACCATGGGCCTGGACTACAACCTGCCGTTGGGCACAGAGGACACCGACATCTACGTTCCGCGTCTTGGATTCACTCCCAATGGCGATCCCTGGTTCATGCGCATGAACCGCCTGCAGAACGAGAAGGTGATCCTCACCGCGAAGATGCCGCCACCCGGCGCCAAGATGCGGCCCATTCCAACGGAGGTATACCGCGAGACCAGCAAGACCTATGTGGAGGTGACGGACGACCTTCATTTCCTCGCGAATGGCAGCGGCTTCGTGCTCACCAGCGAGCGCAGCGGTTGGAACCATGTGTACTACGTTCCGGTGGGCGGCGAACCGAAAGCGCTGACGAGCGGCGAATGGGATGTGGTGAGCGTGGCCGGCATCGACGAGAAGGGTAAGCGCGTGATCTTCACCGCGGCGAAGTCCTCTCCCGAGGATCAGGATGTCTGGAGCGTGGGCCTGACGGGCAAGGGGCTGAAACGATTGAGCCCGGCGGGAGGCTACAACGAGGCCGAGTTCAGCACGGGCTTCCAGTACTTCATCAACACGCGCAGCACGGCGAACGAGGTGCCCGTGGTCACCCTGCACGACGGTCAGGGCAAATTGGTGAAGACGTTGAAGGACAATGTGCGGTTGAAGGAGACGCTTGGATCCTTCGGTGCCTCGCGCAAGGAGTTCTTCCAGTTCACCACGGCCGGGGGCGTGGCCTTGCGGGGTTGGATGATGAAGCCACCTGCCTTCGACCCTGCGAAGAAGTACCCGGTGCTGATGGTGCAGTACAGCGGGCCGAACAGCAATGAGGTCCTGGACAAGTTCGACGGGCGCGACATGATGTGGCACACCTTGTTGAACCAGAAGGGCTACATCGTGGCCTGCGTAGACCCGCGCGGTACGGGCCATCGCGGTCGGGAATTCCGGCATTGCACCTATGGTCAGCTGGGCAGGTATGAGACGGAGGACCAGATCGCCTCGGCGAAGTGGCTCGCACAACAGCCCTATGTGGATGGCTCGCGGATCGGCATCTGGGGCTGGAGCTATGGCGGCTTCATGAGCAGCCTGTGCATCACCAAGGGCGCGGACGTCTTCAAAGCCGCCATCGCCGTGGCGCCGGTGAGCAACTGGCGTTATTACGACAGCATCTACACGGAGCGCTTCATGGGCCTGCCCAAGGACAATGGCAGCGGCTACGACGACAACAGTCCCATCAACCATGTGGACAAGCTGAAGGGCAACTACCTGCTGATCCACGGCCTGGCGGATGACAACGTACACTACCAGAACGCGGCGGAGATGACCCTGGCGCTCGTGAAGGCGAACAAGCCCTTCGACCAGTTCGTGTACCCGGACCGCAACCACGGGATCTACGGCGGCACCACGCGGCTCCATCTCTTCGAACTGATGACGAAGTGGTTGGAGGAGAATCTGTAGGACCACGGTAGCAGTAGTCGGAAGTATTGCTGGAATAGTGGGAGTGGCAGGAGCAGGGTTCATCCTCGCTACGCGCCCGCCCCTGCTCCAGCACTCCCGCTTGCCAGTTCCACGGCTTGTTTACCTTGGCCGATCTTCAACAACCCCACACCCGCATGGACTTCGCGATATGGAGCTTGATCGTCGGCTGGGCATTCGTGCTCATCTGGGTACCCGCGACCTTGTACAGTCAGCGGAAGGTGCATCCCACCGCCTTGTTCGTACTGTTCTTCGCGGAGCTATGGGAACGCTTCAGCTTCTATGGGATGCGCGCGCTGCTGGTGCTGTATCTCACGAAGGAGTTGTTCGACAAGATGGCAGCAGGGGAAGCGGACGCACGGGCCTACGGTATCTATGGTGCCTACAACGCCCTGCTCTACGCCGCACCGGTGATCGGCGGCATGCTCGCTGACCGGGCGATCGGGTTCCGAAAGGCCATCCTCACCGGTGGCGGATTCATGGCACTAGGGCAGTTCATTCTCGCCATATCCGCTGCTTCCACCGGCCAATTGCACAGTGAGTCCTTCTTCTTCGTCGGTCTCGCTGCACTGACTGTCGGGAACGGGCTCTTCAAGCCCAACATCAGCAGCTTCCTGGGCACCTTCTATGACCGCAACGACACACGCAAGGACGGCGCCTACACCCTGTTCTACATGGGCATCAACATCGGAGCGTTCCTGGCGCCGCTCACCTGTGGCTACCTGGGACAGCGTGTCGGTTGGGAGTACGGCTTCTTCTCCGCCGGTCTGGGCATGCTGCTCGGGATGGTCGTCTTCTTCCTCAACTTCAAGCACCTCGAAGGCAAAGGGCATGCTCCTGAAGCGGGCAGCGCCTGGCGTCTCATGGGTATCGGAGCCTTTCCGATGACGATCATCGGGAGCTTGATCATCATCCCCATCTTCAGCTTCCTCATCAACAGCGAGGGCATCACGGATTGGCTGCTCTTCGGCGCAGGGTTCGCGTGTCTCGGTTATCTGCTCTACACCGGTTTCACGGCGGAGGATCGGGCGGAAGGACAGCGTCTGTTCGTGTTCCTCATCCTGTTCTTCTTCCACATGATCTTCTGGGTGCTCTTCGAGCAGGCCGGTGGTTCCATCAACATCCTCACGGACCGCTATGTCAACAGGGCCGGGATCGAGGCTTCCCAGTTCCAGTCCGTGAATGCCCTCTTCATCATGTTGCTCGCACCCGTCTTCAACTGGCTCTGGGTGAAGCTGGCGATGAACAAGATGGAACCTCGCACGCCGATGAAGTTCTTCTACGGCCTAGTGCAGATGGCGGTGGGTTACTCCATCATCGTCTGGGGTGTGAAGGTGGGTATTGCGAACGGTGCGGGCGCCACATCCATCCCCATGGGCTTCTTGATCGGCATGTACCTCCTGCACACCACGGGTGAACTCTTCCTCAGTCCGGTGGGCTTGAGCGTGGTGACCAAATTGAGCCCCCAGAAAGTGGTCGGATTCGTCATGGGCAGCTGGTTCCTGAGCATCGCGTTCGCGCACAAGGTGGCCGGTAAGCTTGGACAGTTAATCGCCAGCAGCGCGACCGATGGAGCGGATCCGGTCGCCGAACTCACCGGCTTCATGGACGTTTACCTGCAGTGGGGCGTATACGTGGTGCTCGGCTGCGCTGCTCTCCTACTCGTCCTCACACCGACCATGAAGAAGTGGATGCACGGCATCAACTGATGACGAAGCCTTCCCGAGCGTCGAACGACATTCGCCACGATCCACGTTGCCAAGCCCATCGATGAGCACCACCGTCAAGCACCCCAAGGGCCTGTACGTCCTCTTCTTCACCGAGATGTGGGAACGTTTCGGCTACTACCTCATGCTGGGGATCTTCTCGCTATACATGCTGGATGGTTGGGAGAGCGGTGGCATGGGCTTCAGTGCGTTGAAGAAGAGCGACATCTACGGGACCTACCTCGGCCTCGTCTACCTGACCCCCTTCATCGGAGGCTTGCTGGCGGACCGCGTCCTGGGCTTCCGCAAGAGCATCCTGATGGGTGGCCTGCTGATGGCAGCCGGTTACCTCACCTTGGCCGTCCACCACGAGACCGCGTTCTACCTCGGGTTGCTACTCATCATCCTGGGCAACGGCATGTTCAAACCGAACATCAGCACACTGGTCGGCAACCTGTACAACGACGATCGCTACCGGGCCAATAAAGACGCGGGCTACAACATCTTCTACATGGGCATCAACATCGGTGCCTTCGTATGCAACTTCGTCGCGGCCTACATGCAGATCAAGTATGGTTGGGGCTACGCCTTCGCCGCGGCGGGTATCGGCATGCTCATCGGAGTGACCATCTTCCTGAGCGGCAACAAGCACATCAAAGAGGCTGATGTGATCAAGCCGCTCAAGCCCGGCGACATGGCGACCGGTAGGATCCTGCTCAGTACGATCGCACCCATGTTCCTGTTCGGCATCATCGGTTACCTCATCCCTGGCAACCTGCTGGGCACCGACACCAACGACGCCTTCATCTTCGGCTGCATCCCGGTGATCGCCTTCTTCATCTACCTCTACGTGAAGGCCAACGAAGAGGATAAGCGGCCCATCGGCGCGCTGTTGGCGGTCTTCGGCTGCCTGGTCATCTTCTGGGCGGTCTTCCACCAGAACGGCGACGCACTCACCGTCTTCGCCAAGGACCATACGGACCGCGAGATGCCGGCCTCCATCGCTGCCATCGCCGATCCGATCAACATGGCGGAGACCGTGACCAATGCCGGGGTGGACACCGATGCTCGCAGTGCCGCCTACTTCCAGGACATGGACCCGGCGAACGTACCGGCCGAGGGGGAGAGCATGAAGCTCTATTCCACCCAGTTGTACCAGAGCATCAACCCGGGCTGGGTGATCCTGCTGACGCCATTGCTCGTGGCCTTCTGGGCCTTCATGCGCAGCAGGGGCAAGGAACCGACCACACCCACCAAGATCGCCATCGGACTCACGATCACCGCGCTGTCCGCCCTGGTGATGGTCGGCGCCGTGTTGGCCACGAACAACCTGGAAAGCAAGGCGAGCAGTTGGTGGCTCATCGCTTCCTATGGTGTGGTCACCGTCGGGGAACTGTGCCTGAGCCCGATGGGTCTATCGCTCGTGAGCAAGTTGAGCCCCCCGCGGATCACAGCCCTGATGATGGGCGGCTTCTTCCTCAGTACCTCCGTGGGCAACAAGCTGAGCGGCATGCTCAGTGGTTTGTGGGAGGGATTCGAGGATAAGACCCACTTCTTCTACATGAACTTCGGCCTGGCCATGGCGGCCGCGCTGATGCTCTTCTTCCTCCTCCGCTGGCTCAATGCCGTGATGCGGGAGAAGAACATCTATTGACCGGTCAACGCTTTCTTTTTCGGCGGAAGTGACACACCTTCACGCCCCGCTAACCCGCACCCATGAGCGAGCCAATGACCCTGCAGCAGATCCGCGACTTCAAGGGCACCTACCCGAAGCAGCTCTTCTACCTCTTCGGCACCGAGATGTGGGAGCGCTTCTGCTTCTACGGCCTTCGTGGCATGCTGGTGGTCTTCATGGCCACCGAAATGATGATGCCGGAGAAGCAGGCCAACCTGCAGTATGGCGCCATCCAGGCGTTCGTATACGCCTTCACCTTCCTGGGCGGTGTGTTCGCCGACAAGATCCTCGGCTTCCAGAAGTCGCTCTTCTGGGGGGCGCTATTGATGATCGTGGGCGGTTTCGTGATCGCCGCGGCGCCGAAGGAGCTCTTCTACATCGGCATCTGCTTCAACATCATCGGCACGGGCTTCTTCAAGCCGAACATCAGCACCATGGTGGGGCAGTTGTACCATGAAGGGGACGCGCGGCGCGACGCGGGCTTCGGACTGTTCTACATGGGCATCAACGTAGGCGCCTTCCTCGGGGGCTTGCTGATGGTATGGGTGGGTAAGTCGTACAGCTGGCGTGCGGCATTCGCACTGGTGGGTGTGGTGATGATCATCAGCCTGATCAACTTCGCCTGGCGCCGGAAGACCTTCGGTCCCATCGGACTCAGCCCCTTGCACCCCGACATGCCAGCCGGCAAGCGCAAGCTCTACGAGTGGGGAACTTACCTGGGCTCCCTGGCGGTGATCCCGCTCATCCTGCTGATGGTGACGAACACCCAGTACACCGATCTGTTCATGTACATCGTCGGCCCGCTCACCCTGGTCTACCTGGCCTGGGAGATGCGCACCTTCAGCCGGGCCGAGAACCTGAAGCTGGGCGCGGCCTTGATCTTCATCTTCTTCAGCATATTCTTCTGGGCCTTCTTCGAGCAGAGCGGCGGTTCCCTCAGCCTCTTCGCGTTGAACAACTTGCGGCCGAGCCTCTTCGGCATCCCCGTGGACACGAACAGTGTGAACAATGCGGCGAACTCGCTCTTCGTGATCGCTTTCAGCGCCTTGGTGGGCCTGGTCTGGCTGTGGCTGAGCAAACGTGGGAAGGAGCCCAACAGCGTGGTGAAATTCGGTCTTGGCTTCCTTTTCCTGGGCGCGGGTTTCTACATCTTCAAGAGCACCCTGGGGTATGCGGACGAGAGCGGGATCACCAGCACCGAGGTCTTCACCTTCGCCTGGTTCGTCATCACCTTCGGAGAGCTCTGCCTGTCGCCTATCGGTCTTTCGCTGATGACCAAGCTCAGCCCTCTACGCATCCAGGGCCTGATGATGGGGATGTGGTTCCTGGCAAGCGCCTACGGTCAGTATGCCGCCGGATTGCTCGGTGCCGGCATGAGCGCCGAGGACCCCGGAGCCAGCAACTACGACAAGCTCGTTCTGTACACCGACGGCTATGGCGAACTGGGCCTCTATGCGCTGATCGCAGGCGGTGCGCTCATCCTCATCGCCCCGTTGGTAAGAAGGATGATGCAGGAGGTCCGGTGAACCATCAGCCCGGCACGGTCATTGTAACTTGCGAACGGATCATCGGAACCATGCGCCATCTTCTGCTTTCCCTGGCCTTCGCACCCCTGCTGCTGGCCGCACAGACCCCCTCCAACGCCACGGCGAAACCCGCCGAAAGCAAGGGGGCCATCAAATGGCTCACCATCGAAGAGGCGGAAGCGGCGGCCAAGAAAGCTCCGAAGCCGCTGATGGTGGACGTGTACACCAGCTGGTGCGGACCGTGCAAGATGCTGGATGCGAAGACCTTCAGTGATCCACGTCTGGCTGAGTACGTGAACAAGAACTTCTACCCGGTGAAGTTCAATGCCGAAAGCGGCACGGCGGTCACCTTCAAGGGCCAGAAACTGGAGAACCCCGAGTTCGACCCGGGCCGTGTTGGCGGGCGCAATGGCACTCACCAGCTCACGTACATGATCGCGAATGTACAGGGGCGCATCGCCTATCCAACGGTGGTCTACTTGGACAGCGACCTGAACGTGCTGGCACCGGTGCAGGGCTACCTGACCCCCGACCAGATGGAGCCGATCCTGCACTACTTCGGTGGGGCCCATTACAAGTCCAAGGACTACCAGAGCTTCATGGGCGACTTCAAGCCCAAGTGGACCAACCCCTGACCGTGTGGCAGGGGGCATCACAAACCCCGCCAAGCGTCTCGACAAGCCTTCCTGGGACCGCGTTCTCCACGATCGGAAGCCGCGCTATCCTTGGGCCTTGGGCCTTCTTTGAACAGCTCCGGAAGCGGGGTTCTTCTTTGCTACCTTAGCGGCCTCCGAAAAGTCCCCTATAGACCAGTTGGCACGATGAGCGAGAAGGCGCAGATCATCCTTGACGGCAAGACGTACGAGTTCCCGGTGTACGAAGGAAGCGAGGGCGAGAAGGCCATCGACATCAGCAAACTGCGCGATCAGAGCGGGTACGTCACCCTGGACTTCGGTTACAAGAACACCGGGGCCACCACCAGCGCGATCACCTTCCTGGACGGGGAGCAAGGGATCCTGCACTACCGCGGCTACCCCATCGAGCAGCTGGCGGAGAAGGCGAGCTTCCTGGAGGTGTCCTACCTGCTGCTGTACGGCGAGCTGCCCAAGGCGAAAGAGCTGAACGACTTCGAGAACCAGATCCGCTACCACAGCCTGGTGCACGAGGACATGAAGCACTTCTTCGAGTTCTTCCCGAGCAATGCACACCCGATGGGCATTCTTTCGGCGATGGTGAACTCGCTGAGCACCTTCTACCCGAAGAGCCAGGATCCGCACCGCTCAGCGAACGATCGCATGCGCACGGCGGTCCGCCTGATCGCCAAGTTCCCCACGCTGGCCGCGATCAGCTACAAGAACGGACTCGGCCACCCCTACATGTACCCGGATAACAAGCTGGGCTACGTGGAGAACTTCCTGTACATGATGTACGGGCTGCCCACGGAGCCGTACAAAGTGGACCCGGTGGTGGCGGATGCCTTGAACAAATTGCTCATTCTCCACGCGGACCACGAGCAGAACTGCAGCGCGAGCACGGTGCGGATGGTCGGCAGCAGCCAGGCCAACCTGTACAGCGCGGTGAGCGCGGGCATCGCCGCCCTGTGGGGCCCCCTTCACGGGGGCGCGAACCAGGAAGTGATCGAGATGCTCGAGACCATCCGGAACGATGGCGGCGACATCCAGAAGTGGGTGAACAAGGCCAAGGACAAAGAGGACCCTTTCCGTCTCTTCGGATTCGGGCACCGCGTGTACAAGAACTTCGACCCGCGCGCCCGGATCATCAAGAAGAGCTGCGACGATGTGCTGAAGAAGATGGGGGTGAACGACCCTGTGCTGGACATCGCCAAGCAACTGGAGGAGATCGCGCTGAAGGACGACTACTTCATCGAGCGGAAGTTGTATCCGAACGTGGACTTCTACAGCGGCATCATCTACCGCGCGATCGGCATTCCCACGCGCATGTTCACGGTGATGTTCGCCCTGGGCCGGTTGCCTGGTTGGATCGCCCAGTGGAAGGAGATGGTGGAGAACAAGGAGCCGATCGGCCGCCCGCGTCAGATATACACCGGTGCCACGAAGCGGGACTACGTGGCCTTGAAGGACCGCGGCTGAACCATACGTACCTCGGAACCCCGCGGCCCGGTCGATCCGGGCCGCATCCGTTGAACACCTTACCTTCGCCAACAACCATTCCATCGCAATGAAAAAGATCATCGGCCTTGTTCTCTGGTTGATCGCCTTCGCGATCCCCTTCCGCTTCGCGATCCTCGACACGGAGGACCTGATGGGGCCGGATGGCACGGTGAACAACGTGAAAGGCCTGTTCAGCTTCGTCGCCCTGCTCGCCCTGCTCTTCACCGGATACGCGCTGATCGATTCCGCCAGCCCGAAACCCGGCAGCGAGGAGCACGGTCACTGATAGCGGACCCACGATCGCATGGCGCACGTCCTGATCGCCACCGACATGAGCGCGAACGCGCTCAACGCGGCCGCCTATGCGATCCAGCTCTTCGGTGTGGAAGGGAACAGCTTCACCCTGCTGAACACCTTTCAGACGCCACCCTCCCTGCCCGACCAGCCCCCGCCCCCCAACGAACTCGCGGCGCGCATATCCGCTGAAGACCTCGAGGTGCATGCACGGAAGTTGCTGGAAGCCCTGCCACAGCCGACCCCGGACCTGGCCACCGTGTCCGCCTACGGCTCGGTGGACATGGTGGTGCGTGACCTCAGGGAAGATGCCCATGGGCCGGACCTCGTGGTGATGGGGACCCACAGCTTGTCGGCTCCGGAGCGGATGTTCCTGGGCAGCACCACGGCCGCCATGATCAAGAGCGGCGTGCTTCCGGTGCTCGCGGTGCCTGCGGAAGCCCGTTACGCGGAGCCCCGCCGGATCGTCCTCGCCGACGATGGAGGTCCCATTGGACGGTCGGACCTGGCCGTCCTGCTGGACATCGCGCGATGGTCGCGATCCGAGGTGATGATCGTACATGTGGTGGATGAAAATGATGAGGCGGACACCTCCTCTGCGAACGACGCCTTCGACCAGCTCCTCGGGGCCATCCCCCATACCTATCACACGGTGAGCGGAGAGGACATCATGGTCGCCCTGAACGAACTGGCCGACCAGAGCGGTGCGGACATGGCCGTGGTGGTCCACCGCCAACGCGGTCTGCTTGACCGGATGTTCCACCACAGCGTGGCCACCGATCTGGCCCTGCACACGCATATCCCGCTGCTGGTGTTGCAGCACGGCCAGGAGTGAGCGGCATGCGCGGTGGCATCCCCTTGTTCCGCTTCCGTGGTATACAGGTCTTCCTTCATTGGACCTTCCTCCTCTTACCCGCCTACATCGCCTTGACAGGGGTGTCGGAAGGAAGCTCCTGGCCGGTCATCGCCTCGGATATCGGCCAGATCCTCATCGTCTTCGCCTGTGTGGTGCTGCACGAGTTCGGTCATGCGCTCACGGCCGCCCGTTTCGGGGTGGCGACCCGGGACATCACGCTATTGCCGATAGGCGGTGTGGCCAGTTTGGAACGGATGCCTGAGGAGCCCAGGCAGGAATTCTGGATCACGGTGGCCGGGCCGATGGTGAACCTGCTCATTGCCGGGATCGCCTTCCTGGTCCTGGCCGTCATGGGGCTTGCTCAGCTCACCACCGAGCTCTTCGGCGACATCTCTTCCTGGACCGGTGTGCTCACCTTTCTGGTCGTGGCCAACATCAGCCTCTTCCTCTTCAACTTGATCCCTGCCTTCCCGATGGATGGAGGACGCATCCTACGGTCGGCACTGGGCATGTGGTTGCCACGCCCGAGGGCCACGCGGATCGCCACGGTGATCGGAAGGATCCTCGCCGTTGGGTTCGTCGGATACGGATTGTACAGCGGTGCGGCCATCCTCGCGATCATCGGCGTCTTCATCTTCATGGCGGCAGGATCTGAGGCACGGATCGTGCAACAGAAGGCCGACCGGCAGAGCCTGCGCGTGGGTCAACTGGTAAGGAACGACCTCATCCGGATGGAGCCGACCGCGACCGTTCAGGACGCCTGGAACGCACTCACCTTGATCGATCAGCACACCCTGGCCGTAACGGACCAGGGCCTGTTCCGTGGGCTCGTCGGTCGCGAGGAATTGAGAAGTGCTTTGCAGCGGGGCGAAGGCGTGAGCATGATCGGGCCGCTCACGCGGCATGTCCCTTCGGTCGCGGTCGAGGAAAGCGCCTTGACGGTGCTTGAACGCATGGTCCAGGAGCAGCTCCACGCGGTGATGGCGAGCAGCAACGGCGCCCAGGTCGGCGTGGTCCTTCGCAGGGACCTGGAAAAGGCGCTCGGTCCGATCGGAACGAGCCGAACGGCCTGAGGTGGTGCCAGGATCACTCCACCGGCCTCTTCTTCGGATCGTGCACGGTGAACACCCGGGAGATATTGAAGCCGAAATGGATGTCACCATCGGCCCAATCACCGGTGGTCTCGGTGATGAAGGCCCGCTCGAACATGCCGGTGCTGTTCGTGAAATGCAGCTGGAAGACGTGACCGCCGGTCTCGATATCGAAACCTACGGACAAGGAGTTCCTAAGGCCGGGCACCTCGTCACGCAGGACGTGGAAGTACTCCCCGTTCACCGCGAGCCGCTTGGTCAGCTTCACCCGGCCACCGATGCCCACATTGATGAGGTCGTTCGGGTCATTCTCCGCCTCGACCAGGTTGCGGTGCACGACACCAGGGGTCAATTGCATGCTGAATCCCTCGCTGAACTTCCTGCCCAGAACCATCTGCCAGGAGTATGAGAGCCGGTGCGTGAAGTAATCCTGTCGGTCGGGGCCGTACCAGGGCACTTCAGTGGCCCGGGCGGTAGTGATGGACGAGGAGGCCACAACGGCGAGGGTGACCGGCATCCCACAACCCTCATCGCACTGTCGCAGCACCTTGTACTTGGCGAAGCCGTCCACGGTCTTCTGGAAACCGCTCCGACCGATACCGACCATCAGCCGGTCCGTGAGACCGTAGTCCAGACCCAGACGCACATCGGCGTTATCCAGGCCGAAGAATTCGTTCACGCCCCCGCTCAGGAAGCCGAAGCGGTGACTGATCCGGAAGTCGAGCACGCCATGTGCCGTGTTCTCCAGGCTGTGCCCGTTGATCACACGGGTGGTCTTGAAACTGGCGTTGGTGTATACCGGACCGGTCTCCTCCTCCCCCAGCAGATCGAGCAGGTCCTCCTGCCCGAATACGGGTGTGCAACACAGGGCGGCGGCCAACAGGGCGAAACGGGTCATGGTGGGTCTAAGGATGGTACGCGGTCCGGGTCACATGCGGGCGTAGGTCAGGTCGACCTTCACCTTGATCTGTTCGGCGATGTTCTTTCGCACCACGCCGGGGATGGCGATCCCATGGTCCTCGGGCCGCACGGAGAAATCGCTGTTGGCCTTGATGGTTCCGTCGGCATTCACCACAAAGGTCGCCTTTGTCGTCAACGGCTTGGTGACACCATGGATGGTCAGATCGCCGGAAACGTCCACATCGTAGGATCCGGCTTTCATGGCATCAGCAGCGGTGAAACCGCTCACCTTGCCCTTGAAGTTGGCCTTCGGGTGGGTGTTGCTCTCCATGTAGTTCTCGTTGAAGTGCTCCTGCATGAGCGCTTTCTCGAACTCGAAGGCCTTGATCAATGCGGCGAACTCGATGGCCCCCGTGGATGCGTCGAACACGCTCGTGACCTTGTTGTTGTCCGCTTCGATGTTCTCCACCGGAGTTCCCGAGAAGAAGTTGATGTGTCCGTTGCGTGTGGCGAAGCGCTCCTGCGCGGAGAGGGAGGCCGGCAGCATGGCCAGCGCGAGGGTCAGGTAAGCGAGCGTTCTCATGTCCTTGTTCTTATGGGTTCTTCACTTGTTCTCAACGGCCACACACCGCACCAGCACGACGTCCATGAGCAAGCCGGTGCAGATCCCCTTGATGGTGACGTCCGCTCCGGAACGCCAATCCGTCGGCACTTCCTCGTCCTGGAATTCACAAACAATGCCAGCCAGATCATCACCGGTCTCCAGGACCACGTTCGTGACCCCGGTCCCGAGCGGCTCCATGGCACGGATGGTACCCGACACCTGCACCACCTGTTCGGTCATACCCACATAGCGTTGGTTCGCTGCGGCCTCATCCGTTTGGAAATCGGCCAGCAATTCCCCGGCGGTCACCTTTTCTTGCACTGGCATGGATGCGGTACCGGCCACACCCCGGTTGAATTCGAGGTATCCGTAGGTCGCACCCACGAGGAGCACGACAACGGCGGTGATGACGATCAGATGCTTGCGTTCCATGGTCGTGCTTATTGAGGGGCGCCAGCGTCCACCCATGCCTGCAGCTTCTGAAGATCGCAGGCCGAAAGGGAGCCCCCCTGGGGCATGGACCTGGAGATGAAGACCTGCTGTTGGAAGGATCCATTGTCGACGATGGCTTTCACATTGGCGTACTGTGTGAAGTCCCCAGGACCCGTCCCCCCGGGGAAATGGCAGTTCGCGCACCTGGAGAGGATCAGGGGTTCGATGGTCGCAGTCCAATATCCGGCGGCGGTGGCGTCACCCACATCACAGGACCCGGGATACAGGACCTCCTCCTTGTCGTAGTAGCAGCCTGCCGTCGCCAGCAGACCTCCGAATAGGAACCAACGCTTCATCCTGCGCATCGTATCAGTTGTTGGGTGCTCCATCCGCGATCCAGGTCAGGAACTGCTGGATCCGGCAATCGGGCAACATGTTCCCGGAGGGAGGCATGGCCACCGCACCATCGAGGTGTTGGATGGCTGCTGCAAGGCGCCCGTCATCAGCCACGAGGTGAAGGTCATCCCACGTGCCGAAGTCCAGCCCACCCTGAGGGGAGCCGCCGCCATGGCAACCGCCGCAGCGCTGGGCCACGAGGGGTGCGATCGTTCCGGAATAGGTCACGTTCAAGGTGTCGCAGCTGGTGGGTACACAGGAGTTGTTCTGCGCGCCCTGCAGCAGCCAGCGGCGTATGAGCTCCTTCTGCTCCGCGGTCAACGGGTCCTGCGGCGGTTGCGGCATCACATCCTCCGGATCCGTTTCGTTGATCGCCTCCCACAGGTCGCTGTCCAATGGATCGTTCAGCCGGATGATGTCGCTGGCCATCAGGGACGCGTAGCTCGTGATCTCGATGCCGTCGTTGTCATCCGTCGGCTGGTTATGACAACCAGGAACTGCGCAGTTGGAGATCAAGAGGGGCAGCACCTGCTGTTCAAAGTAGATGGTGTTCGAATCGCATACGATCGGCTGCGGCTCCTCGCCTCCACCACCGCCTCCGTTGCCTCCATCGTCCACGATGGGTCCTTCGGGAGGGAAGGGCGGTTCGTGCACACACGCGGCAAATGCAAGCACAACGGCCACCAAGGGCATCCACCGCCCGAACCCCAACAACCATCCATTGGTGACGCGTTGTGCCGACATCCGTCCTTCCATTCCTTTTCCAGTTCCCATTCCCGGGTCAATACTACTGGCTCCCGTCACCTTCATCCCATTCGTTCCGGACGAGTCGGGAATTGAGGCCGACGGAGCGGGTCCCCAACGGATCGTGGCCCCGCTGAACGGTCATTCGCTGCAGTTGGATCACCTCACAGGTGATCACCACGGCATTCAACGCGTTATGGTAGAACGGCGCTTGGTTGAGTTGGAGGATCCTGCCGAGCAGGGCCGACGGTTCCGTGGTCAGCAGGTTGGCCAGATCCTCGGGCCGCAGGACCCCTAGGTCCGTCGTGATCATACCCATGGTCCTTCGCATGATCCGAAGATGGCTGGAGCGTCTGGCGCTGGACGAATGCTTGCGGATGGACCGGTTATTGGGGCCGATGGGACCGGAAGTAAGCCTACTCGCCGGCGAGCCAGCGCTTGAACTCCGCGGACCGTTCGCTGCTCACGATGGCGTCATCGCCGTAGGGTGGATCAAGCACCACCTTCACGCGGCTCTTGCTGTACGCAAGCAGCTCCTTGATGCTACCCAGCTCAACAATGATCTGCCGGTTGAGTCGGATGAAACGCGCCGGGTCCAGTTGTTTCTCCAGGCGGTCGAGGCTCTCCTCCAAGGGCAGGTCCCGACCTTCATGCGTGCGGAGGAACGTATTCTTCTGCAGAGAGTGGATGTATGCGATCTGCGAAGGTTCCACCAGCTTGAAGTGGTCCCCGTATCGGATCAGGAAGCGCTTCACCGGCAGCTGCCGTTCGCTGGGTTCACCGGCCTTGGCCAGCGAGCCATGGTCGCGGACCACGCGCAGGTTCTTCGCGCGCAGGATGGCCTCGGCGAGCTCCGACCGTTTCAAAGGCTTCAGCAGGTAGTCCACCGCATTCACCCGGAAGGCCTTCAACGCATGTTCATCGAAAGCGGTGACGAAGACCACGGGAAAGGCGGCCTCCACGGAACGGAAGATGGCGAAGCTCTCCCCGTCGGCCAGTTGCACATCAAAGAAGGCCAGGTCCGGGGCGGGGTTCGCGCCGATCCACTCCACCGCTTCCTTCACCGTCGCGACATCGGCCACCACGTTGATCGTCGGGTCGATCTCGACCAACATCTTGCGCATGCGCGCCACGGCGGCGGTTTCGTCCTCGACGATCAGGATGTTCATGATGCCGTGATCAAAGGTATCCGCACAGAGAATTCACCGCCACCAGGCGCCACCACCACGGGCTTCGCACTGATGGCGGAGTAGCGTTTGATGATGCTCTCCAGGCCGAACCCGGTCGACCGCGCGGCGGAGGCTCTTGGCCTGATGGCATTGCGCACCACCACGTCACCCGCTTCAATGGTCACCAGCACCTGCAACGGTTCCTTGACCGTGGCCACATTGTGCTTCAAGGCGTTCTCCATTAGCAGTTGGAGCGTCAAGGGTACGATCCGATAGGCATCGATCTCCTCCTCGATCCTGACCAGGAGGTCAATGGCGGCGCCGAAGCGGTGTTTCTCCAGGCCGAAATAGCGATGCAGCAGTTCAAGCTCCTCTTCCAACGGGATCAAGTCCTTGTCACGGACCAGCAGGATGGAACGGAAGAAGGTGCTCAGTTCATCCACATGCTCCAAAGCGCTTGGTGGATCAGTTTCGATGAGGGCGGCCAGGGTATTGAAACTATTGAAGAGAAAGTGAGGGTCGACCTGGCTGCGCAAGGCCTCAAGCTGGAAACGTACCTTCTCCTGCTCCAGTCCTTCACGAATGCGCATGCGGCGCTCACGGGCACGAATGATGAGCACCAGGATCGCCAGTGCAAGCGACACGAACAGGGCGATGACCCATGGAAGACGCCACCACGGTGGAGCCACGGTGATCAGGATGGTGGTCCACTGGGCATCGCCGTCCATTCCCTCAACGAAGGCGCGCAGCCTGATGCGATGCACGCCAGGAGTCAATCCGGTGAAGGCGAGCTCCCTGTCCCTGGACCGCAGGACGTTCCCGTTCTCCCCAATGCTGTATTCGAAACGGATCCGCCCGGGATCGGGGTAGTTGATACCTGCGAACCGCAGGGTGAGATCGTTCCGGTCATGGGAGGTGCGGACGCTCGTGGCCACCGGTACCGGATCACCATTGATGAGGATACCCGTGATAACAACCGGAATGCTGTTGTCGAAATGCCGTTCGGTCAAGCGTAACCTCACGATACCACGGTCGCAGGCGAACCAGACCGCTCCGTCATTTGAGCGGGCTACCGCATTCAGCTCGGCTTCCGCGCCGGTGGTACCGATGCGGCCGGAGAGATCGATCCATGCGCCGCTCAGGGGGTCGTGGGCCCAAACGCCGGCCTTGCCCAATGCCAGCACCCTGTCCCGCACCATCGCCAAGGCGAACACATCGTCCTTGAACAAGGGGAGTCCGGCACCGGTACAGTTCGCACGGCCGTTCGCGACCTTGCAGATACCGGCGGTGGGCCCCATGGCCCAAGCCTGACCGGAGGCGCCATCGGCGATCAGTGAATAGAAGGTGTTCGCCGAACTGCGCAGGGACTCGGTGGAGCCGTCCGCATACCGGAGGATCCCCTGGCCGTCAGTGGCCACCAAGGCTTGGTCCTTCCCCTGCGGCAGCACATCAAAGGTGAAGCCCCCGGTACCGACCAGGTCCTTGAACCCGTTCCCATCCCAAAGGCAGGCACCGTCCAACGTCGCGAACCACACCGAATCACCGGCTGCACGGGCTGCCAATACGTTCATGTTACGCAATCCGCCCTGTTCGGTATGGTGTCGCACCTCCCCGGAGGGGGTGATGGCGAAGACGCCACTGCCGAAGGTCGCCGCCCAGATGGTGCCGCTGCGAGTGGCCGCCAGCGAGACGATCGGCGTGCGTGGATCGATCTGCAAGGACATCCGTTGAAGGTGCCGCCCTTCGGAGAATGCGGTGGGGTGATGAAAGAGCCCCTCCGGTGAAGCGAACCAGATGCGGTCCATACCATCCACGCACAAGGCGGACACCGCCCGAAGGTCCACGCCTTCGTGCTCCGGAACATAGAGGATCGCCGGATCAGCGCGGTGGATGCGTTCACTTCCATCACACCACCAGACCTGGCCTTCCCTGTCAGTCCACATTCCCGTGATGGGACCGGTGGTGCCCGGGTGGAGATAGACGCTCGCCACGGAGTCCATTTCGATGACCACCACCCCCGCATCTTCCGTACCCACCCATACCCGATGCTCTTCCACGGCGATGTCCGTTACCCTGCTGGTGATCTGCTCAGTGCCGATGGAACGAGCCGTGTTGGTCCCCGGTCTCCACTGGAAGACACCGCTGCGATCCGTGCCGGCCACCACCGAACCATCCGGCAACGTGGCCACCGCCATCACGAGGTTGTCCGGCGCACCGGCCGCACCATCGAACACCGACTCCACCCCGCGCGGGGAAAGCACGGCGAGTCCTTGGTCCGTGGCGACAATGAACCGGTCATCCTCCAACCAGGCCACGTCGTTCACATGCTCGTCAGGGAGGCCGTCCGAATAGCGCAGGCGTTGAACAACGCCGGAATCCCAGAACAGGACACCGCCGCCATAGGAGGCCAGGCAGATGCTTCCATCCGCACCAAAGGCCATCGCCCGCAGAGGGTGCTCGGCCAACAAGGAGTCCTTGAGCAGGGTATCGCAGCCCATGGACGAGCAACTGGTCAATACCCCATTGGAGAAGGCGACGAGGACATCGCGACCCAGCACGTTCATGGCGGTGACCTGAGCCCCATCCATTCGGATCATGGCCTCTACGCGTTCTCCATCGGTCCGCATCACCCCGAGGTCAGAACCGGCCCAGAGCAGGCCCGACGCGTCCTGGACGACATGAGCTATCTGCGGACGTCGCTGCCCTGAGCGCACCTCGAGTGAACGCAGCAGCGGGAATTGTGCGAACCCGCTGGCACTTGCCATGATCAGCAGTAGCGCCCAGTGACGCAGCATCAAGGTCATCGGTCGGTAGGCTTGAACAAGGCATCCACCTTCACCTGGACGATGGCGGCCACCTTCTGATGCACCACACGCGGGATCCGGATGCCATGATCGGCCAGAGCGACGTCGAAGGTGCTCGTGACCCGGATGCCATCCCCGGTCACCACGATCTCACAGGGTATGATGCGCTCCTGCGCTTCCCCATGCAGCAAGAAACGTCCCTTGGCACGTGTGCTGTACCTGCCTGGCACCGTCAGGTCGATCGATTCAACAATGCGTCCTGAGAAGGTCGCGTTGGGCCACACCCTTGAGACCATGTAGTTCTCATTGAAGTGTTCCCGCTGAAGCGGTGCATTGAATCCTTCGAATTCGATGATCGGCACTTGAACGGCGAACGACCGCGACCCCAGGTCGATCACACCAGTGCTCTTCGTGTTCGTGGCGGCGATCCTTTCAAGTGGCGCCTCGCTGACGAAGGAGATGATCGATCGTTCCAAGCGCCAGCGAACAGGCTCCTGGGTGAATGCAAGACCATTCACCAAGAGGAACAGGAGAATGAACAGTGGTCGCATTTCGGGTATCGGCGAAGGTCGTGCCGAAATTAGGCCTACCCGTAGGTCGGAAGTGAGCCCGTGATCGCTTCGCGCTCACCAGGCGTTCCCTGTCCGTTCATCGCTCACGCTTCGATTTGCTCGGTCCGGACATTCGAACGCCCGGCCACTGCGTGGCACGGGCGAGCGTTGGCGGAGAGGGAGGGATTCGAACCCCCGGTACCCTTGCGGGCACATCTGTTTTCGAGACAGACCCGATCGACCACTCCGGCACCTCTCCAGATCCTTCGCCACCGGAGGTTGACGGAAGGGCGGCAAAGATAGCCGCACGACCGGACCCGGGAAGTACCGAACTTGCCCACCTCAACCTGATAACGATGATGTCATCCGCCGCGCTCCTTGCGCACACCATGGACAAGACCCGTGAGTACACGATGATGTACCTGGACAAGTTGAAAGGCCTGGACATGCACCGGCGGTTCGCTTGCGAGGGGAAGGAACTGAACACGGCCTATTGGCTCGTCGCGCACATCGCCGTCACCCAGAATGGCCTGCTCCTCATGGCCACGGGCGGTCCATTCGAGAAGTTCAGCTGGGCCAAGCACTTCGGGCGCGGAGGAGCCGGGCTTCCACTGGAGGAGTGCCCCCCGTTCGACGAGGTCCTGGCGACCTTCCATCGCATCCATCGGACCGCCATCACACACGTGGCCACCCTTACGGACGAAGCCCTGAGCGGTCCCAACCTCACCGGTCTCGCGATCATCGGCCCAACGGTGCGTGACGTGATCATCCATGCCATCCGACACGAAGGCCTTCACACGGGCCATCTCAGCTGGTTGTGCAAGCTCTACGGGATCCGGACGATGTGAGCCGACCGGTACATTTGCGACCATTCCAACAATGGCCTACCGAGCACCGATCGACCGCCTTCGACAGCCGTTCGACGCCTTGATGAGCGCGCAGACGTCAGGGGGGGTCCTTCTCTTCCTGGCGGCGGTCGCTGCGATGATCTGGGCCAACTCCCCGGCGGCAGAAGGCTATCAACACCTGTGGGAACAGCACGTGACCATCGGTGGTGAGGCCTGGAAGCTGGACCTGAGCCTGCACCACTGGATCAATGATGGGCTCATGGCCATGTTCTTCTTCGTGGTCGGGCTGGAATTGAAGCGGGAAATGGTAGCGGGCGAACTCTCCCGGCCACGTGATGCCATGTTGCCCATCGCCGCGGCCATCGGTGGAATGCTCGTACCCGCCGGGATCTATCTCTTGTACAATCCAACCGGACCAGCGAATGCGGGTTGGGGGATCCCGATGGCCACGGACATTGCCTTCGCCCTGGGCCTGATGGCCCTGCTCGGCAAGCGGGTACCGTTGGCGCTCAAAGTCTTCCTCACGACCCTCGCCGTGGCCGATGACCTCGGGGCAGTGCTTGTCATCGCCCTGTTCTATACCTCGGACATATCCTTGTTGAGCCTCGGCATCGGTGCCGGTGTGCTGGCCATCATGCTGGCTGGCAATCGTTTCGGTGTTCGAAGCCCTTGGTTCTACGCGATATTCGGTATCGGCGGGTTGTGGACGGCCTTCCTGTTGAGCGGGGTGCACGCCACCATCGCCGGTGTTCTGGCGGCATTTACCATCCCGGCGACACCGAAGGTGAAGGAACAGGTGTTCGTGCGTCGCATGCGACTTTACCTGCATAGCTACGCGAACCGGAACACCCCGGACAAGGGGATCCGGACATCCGAACAGATGTACGATCTGGACCGGATGAACCGTATGAGCGAATATGCCTCGACCCCCTTGCAGAACCTGGAACATGCGCTTCATCCATTGGTCACCTTCATCGTCCTGCCCTTGTTCGCGCTGGCCAACGCCGGTGTGGTGCTGCCACAGGATCTGGGCGGGGCGATCGGAACGCCGATCGCCCTTGGTGTGGGCTTTGGACTGCTGTTGGGCAAACCGGTAGGAGTGGTACTGGCTTCGTTCCTGATGGTCCGCTTCGCGAATGCACGATTGGGAAGAGGCGTCACCTGGCGGCATATGATCGGAGCGGGCATCCTAGCTGGCATCGGCTTCACCATGTCGCTGTTCGTGAACGAACTGGCCTTCAATGATGCCTGGTTGCGAACGGACGCCAAGTTGGGGGTCCTGTGCGCCTCCTGCCTGGCTGGCATCCTCGGGTACATCTGGCTGGTGCGCACACCAC
>JAKQEI010000149.1 GCA_029573495.1 Bacteroidota bacterium
ACGGCGCACTCGGTGGTGATCAGCAGCCCGGCCACACTGGCCGCATTCTGCAGCGCCGAGCGCACCACCTTGGTCGGATCGATCACACCGGCTTCCACCAGATCTTCGTACACTTCCTTCTGCGCATTGAAGCCGTAGGAGCCTTTGCCGCTCTTGATCTTCTCGATCACGATGGAGCCATCAAAACCGGCATTCTGCGCTATCCAGCGGCAGGGCTCTTCCAGGGACCGCTTCACGATCTCTACCCCGACCTGCTGCTGAGCATCCAGCTTGAGCTCTTCCACCTTCGGCAGCGCCCTCAGGTACGCTACCCCGCCTCCGACCACGATGCCTTCTTCCACGGCAGCGCGGGTCGCATGCAGCGCATCCTCTACCCGCGCCTTCTTCTCCTTCATCTCGGTCTCAGTAGCTGCCCCTACATTGATCACCGCTACTCCACCCACCAACTTCGCCAGCCGCTCCTGCAGCTTCTCCTTGTCGTAATCAGAGGTGGTCTCTTCGATCTGTGCCCGGATCTGCTTGATGCGACCTTCGATGTCTTCCTTGCGACCGACCCCTTCCACAATCGTGGTGCTGTCTTTATCGATGGTGACCCGCTTAGCCTGCCCCAGATCCTCAAGCCGTAAACCCTCCAGCTTGATGCCCAGATCTTCAGCTATCATACGGCCGCCGGTCAGCACCGCTATGTCCTCCAGCATCGCCTTGCGCCGCTCACCAAAACCAGGCGCCTTCACCGCCGCACAGCGCAGCGTGCCCCGCAGCTTGTTCACTACCAGCGTGGCCAATGCCTCCCCTTCCACATCTTCCGCTATGATCAACAGAGGCCGGTTCGTGCGCGCAATCTGCTCCAGCAGCGGCAGCAAGTCCTTCATGTTGCTGATCTTCTTCTCGTGCAACAACAAATACGGATCCTCCAGCACCGTCTCCATACGCTCCGCATCGGTCACAAAGTAGGGCGACAGGTACCCTCGATCAAACTGCATCCCCTCCACCACATCGAGCGAGGTCTCCATCGTCTTGGATTCCTCAACCGTGATCACGCCCTCTTTGCCTACCTTGTTCATCGCCTCAGCAATAATGTTGCCGATGGTCTCATCATTGTTGGCCGATATGGTGCCCACCTGCGCAATCTCCTTCTGCCCCTTGGTGGGCGTGCTCAGCTTGCGCAGCTCCTCTACGACCACCTGCACGGCCTGATCGATCCCCCGCTTGATCTCCATCGGATTGTGTCCGGCGGAAACCAGCTTGGAGCCTTCCCGAAAAATCGCCTGCGCCAGCACTGTGGCCGTGGTGGTGCCGTCTCCGGCTACGTCGGAGGTCTTGGAGGCTACTTCCTTGACCATCTGAGCCCCCATGTTCTCAAACTTGTTCTCCAGCTCGATCTCCTTGGCTACGGTCACACCGTCTTTGGTCACGGTCGGAGATCCCCAGCTCTTATCCAACACCACGTTGCGGCCCTTCGGCCCTAAGGTCACCTTCACCGCGTTGGCCAGCGTGTTTGCCCCTTTCAGCATCAGGCTGCGTACGTCCTGATCAAATTTTACCTCTTTTGC
>JAKQEI010000155.1 GCA_029573495.1 Bacteroidota bacterium
CGAGCTCGCGGCTCCTTTCAGCATGAGCCTGCCTGCGGTGAGCAAGCACCTCAAAGTGCTGGAGAAGGCGCAGCTGATCACGCGCGGCAAAGAAGCGCAATGGCGGCCGTGCGCGATCAAGGCCCAGCCGCTGAAGGAAGCCACGGACTGGATGGAGCAGTATCGCCAGTTCTGGGAAGAACGATTCGACCGGCTGGAGGAATATCTGAAAGAACTGCAGGCGCAGGAGAAGTCAGCCACCCCGAAGACCGCAAAGGCAAAGAAGCATGGAAGCAACAGGTAAAGCCGTGGATGGTGTCCTCGGTGACCGAGAAATCGTCATCTCGCGCCTCATCGCTGCGCCACGTGAGCGTGTGTGGAAGGCCTTCACCACGGCCGAGGCCTTGGCGCATTGGTGGGGGCCGACCGGATTCACCATCACCACGAGATCCTTCGACTTCCGGGTCGGCGGCGATTGGGTGTTCATCATGCATGGTCCGGACGGGCACGATTACCCGAACTGGATCCGGTTCACCCGGATCGATGAGCCCTCGCGCATGGACCACGACCACGGCGGCGACAGTGATCGTGTGATCTTCCGAGCCGTCATAACCCTCGACGAACTAGAAGGGAAGACCCGGGTCACGCTCCATTCCACGTTCGAGACCATGGAACATCGCGATCTGGTGGTGAAGGAATACGGCGCCATCGAGGGCGGCCAGCAGACCCTGTCTCGATTGGACGAACATGTGAGCAACCCCCAGAACCCCTGACCCATGACCAAGGAAGCTATCTCCAATTTCATTGTGAAGAAAGAAGACCGCACCATCATCGTGGAGCGCTCCTTCAACGCGCCGCTGGACCCTGTGTGGGCCGCGTGGACCGAAGCCGACATCCTCTGCCAATGGTGGGCGCCGAAGCCGTACGAATGCGTGATCACCGGACTCGACTTCCGCGAAGGCGGGCGCTGGTCGTACTACATGCAAGGCCCTGAGGGCGACCGGCATCACTGTTTCTTCGACTACACGGCCGTGAAGCCGAAAACCCTGTTCTCTGGTAACGACGGCTTCTGCGATGAGCGGGGCGTGATCAACACCGACATGCCGCGCATGAAGTGGACGAGCAGCTTCAGCGAAAGCGATGGTCGCACGGTCGTGGAGATCCGCATCGACTTCGACAGCGCTGAGGACCTGGAGAAGATCATTACCATGGGCTTCAAGGAAGGCTTCACCATGGGCCTTGACCAGTTGGAACAGTTGCTCTCGGGACCTTCAACCGCACAATAGAACTTCGCATCATGAGCACCCGCATCACCATTACCACATACGTCAACAAGCCGGTCGGCGATGTCTGGCGTTGTTGGACAGAGCCCGAGCACATCACGCAATGGAACGCCGCCAGCGCGGACTGGCACTGCCCCAAGGCGAGCAACGACCTGCGCATCGGTGGCACGTTCTCCGCGACCATGGCCGCGCGCGACGGCAGTGCCAGCTTCGACTTCGGAGGCGTGTACGACGACGTGCTACCCAACCAGCGGATCGCTTACACCATGGCCGATGGCCGAACCTGCGAGGTGCTCTTCGCGGAAGAGGACAGCGGAACGCTCGTGACGGAATCATTCGACGCCGAAACGCAGAACAGCGTAGAGATGCAGCGCGCGGGGTGGCAGGCCATTCTGGACAGGTTCAAGGCGCACGCCGAAGCACAAGGCTGATCGGAACCACGACCCCTGCCATGGCGAACAAAGTCCAGATCAATCCGAGTGGAGAACGGGCGATCCTGATCACGCGCAGCTTCAACGCGCCACGTAAGCTCGTCTTCGATGCGATGACCAAGCCGGAGATGATGAAACACTGGTTCCACGGCCCTCCCGGCTGGACGCTGACCACCTGCGAGATGGAACTCCGCGTGGGCAGCAGCTATCGCTGGGCGTGGACGAACGAGAAGGGCCACGAGATGGGCATGGGTGGCACCGTGCTCGAAGTGGATTCACCTTCCTTGCTTAAGACCACGGAGAAATTCGACGATGCGTGGTACGAGGGCGAAGCCACGAACACCCTCCTTCTGACTGAGAAGGATGGCGTGACACTGATGTCCTTGACCGTGGAGTACGAGAGCACGAAGGCACGCGACGGCGTGCTCGCGGGTCCGATGGCCAGCGGTATGGATGCCAGCTACGACCGCCTGGACACCTTCCTTGCACAGCATCACTGAACCATGCCCTCATCCCGCTTCGACCCTTCCGTTACCGCGCTGCTCGATGCCAGCAAGCATCCGTTGCGAGCCGAGATCGATGCGCTGCGCGCCATCATCCTCAGTGCCGATGGCTCGATCGTGGAGGGTGTGAAGTGGAACGCGGCCAGCTTCCGCACCACGGACTGGTTCGCTACGCTGAACGGACCGAGACAGGTGAAAGAACCGATGATCATCCTGCATGCCGGCGCAAAGGCGAAGGGCCTTGACCTCAAGGATCGCATACCGGACCCCGATGGCTTGATCAAATGGCTCGGGAATGAACGCGGGCAGATCGTCCTGAAGGATGCGGATGACATCAAACGAAAGAGCCCAGTTCTGAAGGCACTTGTGAAGCGATGGATAGATGAAATGCAGTGAAAGAGTGCGAGGGTGCGAGAGCGCTCTGTTCGCACCCTGACACTCTCTCACTCTTGAACTTACCAACCCATGATCAGCACACCCGAACTCATCACCACCCAGGAGATCGCCACCGCAGTGATCCCCCTCGTCGTCCCTGGACGAGAGATGCCCAAGTACATGGACCCCGCGATCGAAGAGCTCATCAAGACCATCACCGGTCAGGGGAACAGCATCGCGGGTCCGATGTTCAGTTACCACCACCGCCGCCCCAGCGACACCTTCGACTTCGAGATCGGGTTCCCGGTGGTGAAGCCCGTAAAGCCGGAAGGCCGCGTCATCAATGGCAAGCTGCCCGCGGTGACCGTGGTGCGCAGCGTGTACCAAGGACCCTATGATGGTCTTGCGCAAGCGTGGCCCGAGCTGCAGACCTGGGTGCGCAAGAACGGTCATGGCGAGACCGGCAGGTTCTGGGAAAGCTACCTCACCAACCCCGATGAGGTGAAGGATCCGAAGGACTACAAGACCGAGTTGAACTGGATCGTAGGCTGATCAGAAGATCAGAAGATGAGATGATCAGAAAATGAAGGCGGCTTACCAATCAAAGAGCGACCTCAAGGCTGTCATTGCCTGGTTGGAAGCGCACGGCTCGAAGAAGGCTGTTGCTGAGATGGGGCCGCGCTATGGCATCTGGACGGAGAAGGCCTTTGGTGTGCCTGTGGGCGATTTGCGGAAGCTGGCCAAGGAGATCGGCAAGGACCATGCGTTCGCGCAGCAGCTCTGGGTGCATGGCTGGCACGACACACGTATGCTGGCGACCATGGTGGATGATCCCGCGCTGGTGACAGCCGCACAGATGGACGCATGGTGCACCGACTTCGACAACTGGGCCATCGTGGACACCGCCTGCTTCGTGCTCTTCGACAAGTCGCCGTATGCGTTCGCCAAGATCAAGCAATGGGCGAAACGCAAGCCCGAGTTCGAGAAGCGCTCGGCATTCGCCCTGCTCGCCAGCGTGGCCCTGCACGACAAGAAGTTCGATGACGCACCCTTCCTCGCCTGCTTCCCGCTGATCCGTGTCGCCGCGAACGACGAGCGCAACTTCGTGAAGAAGGGCGTGAGCTGGGCTTTGCGGGGGATCGCCGGAAGGAGTACGGCGCTGCGCGAAGCTGCCCTCGAATTCGCTGAAGAACTCGCAGAGAGCGCGAATGCCACCGAGCGTTGGATCGGCAAGGATGTGCTGCGGGATATCAAGCGGCCGTTGATCGCGAAGCGCGCTGCCAAACGCGAGCAGAAACACTAACCGATGAAGAAGCAAGCCACACCCCCGCCGGACGATCGTCCCATCATCGCCTTCGAGACGGTGCGGGCTTGGGACAACTGGCTGGTGAAGCACGGCGCCAGTTCATCCGGCATCTACATCCAGATCGCGAAGAAGGACAGCGGAATACCCTCCATCACGTACGCCGAGGCGCTGGAAGTCGCGCTGTGCCACGGCTGGATCGATGCGATCAAGCGGAGCTATGACGACTCTTCCTTCCTTCAGAAGTTCCTTCCGCGCAAGCCGCGGAGCATCTGGAGCGAGATCAACAAGAAGAAGGTGCAGGAGCTGATCAAGGCGGGGCTGATGCGCCCAGCCGGCTTGGCCGCCGTGGAACGCGCGAAGGCCAATGGTCAGTGGGAAAAGGCTTACGCTCCAGCCAGCACGATCACCGTCCCGCCGGAGCTACGAGCGGCGCTGAAGAAGAACAAGAAGGCCGCTGCATTCTTCAAAACGCTGAAGGGCAGCAACCGCTACGCGATCCTGCATCGCTTGCACACCGCCAAGAAGGAGGAGACACGCGCCAAGCGGCTCGCCCTCTTCATCGGCATGCTGGAACGAGGAGAGACCATTCACTAAAGGCGATGAGCACGATCACTGACACAGATGTCCGCACGCTGTTCCTGGAGCGTACGATCAATGCGCCGGCGCAACTGGTCTTCCGGGCCTGGAGCGACCCCAAGCACCTCGTGCGCTGGTGGGGGCCGAAGGATTTCGCGCTACCGCATTGCGAGCAGGATTTCCGCGTGGGTGGCAAGTATCGCTTCTGCATGCGCGCCCCGGACGGCAGCGATCACTGGGTGCGCGGTGAGTACACGCACATCGAGGAACCACATCGCCTGGTCTTCACTTGGCTCCGCGAGGAGGCGGACGGTGATATCTGGTGCGACACCGTGGTGGCCCTGAGCTTCGAGGAACGCGGCAGCCGAACGGTGCTCACGCTCAACCAGACCACCTTCGCCACCACTGCGCATTGCGATGAGCACCGGGATGGCTGGAACGAATGCCTGGACCGGCTCACCCATTTCTCTGAAACCCAACCCTGCTGACCCAATGCCCACCCAGATCTTCGTCAACATGCACGTGAAGGACCTCGCCAGGAGCAAGGCCTTCTTCGAGAAGCTCGGCTACAACTTCAATCCCCAGTTCACGGATGAGAACGCCGCCAGCCTGGTGATCAGCGACACCATCTATTGCATGCTTCTCACCACCGGTCAGATGGAGCGTTTCGTGCCCAAAGGCAAGACCATCGCGGATGCGAGCAGAACGACCGAGGTGCTTCTGGCCTTGTCGTTCGACAGCAAGGAGGCCGTGAACGCGATCTATGACAAGGCCATCGCTGCCGGTGCCACGGAATGCCGCCCTGCCGAGGACCACGGCTTCATGTATAGCAAGAGCTTCAACGATCTGGATGGTCACATTTGGGAGATCTTCTGGTTTGACCCGAAGGCCCTTCAGAGCTAAGTCCCCCAAGCATGCGCGACCTCGCCAAAAAGCCCACCAACACGGACGAGTACCTCGCCTTGTTGCCTGCGGAACAGCAGAAGGCCTTGCAGAAGCTCCGCGAGCAGATCATGGCCGCGGCACCGAAAGCCGTGGAGTATTTCGGCTATGGCCTGCCGGGCTTCAAGTACAACGACCATCCGCTGGTGTACCTGGGCGCAGCGAAGAAGCATGTCGCCTTGTACGGCATGATCCCACCTGGCTTCGGGGAGAAGCTGAAAGACTTCACGGTGAGCAAGGGGACCATTCAGTTCACGCCAGAGAAGCCGCTACCCGTTGCGGTCGTCAAGGCGATCGTAAAAGCTAAGATGGCGGAGATCGAGCTGCGCTGGCCGGCAAAGCCCAAGAAGTCGTCCGCAAAGAAGACCGGGAAGAAATGAGCGACCGCGAAGTGCATACAAGCCGGATCATCAACGCGCCACGCGAACGCGTGTTCGCGGCGTGGACGGATCCCGAGCAATTGGCGCGCTGGTGGGGACCGAACGAGTTCAGCAACACCATCCACCGCTTCGAGCTGAAGCCGGAGGGTGCGTGGGACTTCACCATGCACGGCCCACAAGGCGCGGACTTCAATAACATC
>JAKQEI010000165.1 GCA_029573495.1 Bacteroidota bacterium
CGAGCTACTGACGTACACCGATGCCATTGACTTTGCTAAGTGGTGTCAGTCCCGTGATTGTCCGAGCGGGCCGCTGACTATGGATATGCTAAACACATGGCTGCAAGCAACGCGCTCATGATTACGCAACTCCACCCACCCAAAAAAAACACCGGACACCTGCTCGCCAAACCCCTGAACACCTCCGGATCTTCGTCGCGTTCGATCACTCGACGCCATGACTGCACCGCCGGAGGTCATCATAGAACACTGTGTCAGAGCCTTCAACGCCAAGGCCCATCTGCTCGGGTATGGAAAGAAGGCGATGGCCCACATCCCGCTGAAACCCGAAAGGCTCAAAGAGAACGAGCCTGGTAACAAGCACCCTGGAAGTCTAGTCTACCTGTGCCGCTCGATGTGCATGTACGCCATCGGTCAGCACTGCCTTGTTGAAAGCCCGTTCGGTGCCGGTCAGCGCCCGCTGGTCTACGCCGCGATAGGAGCCATGTTCAACCGGGCTACAAGCACGGCGCACATGGCAGCGCGTGGCTTCTGCGCCCACCTGGAGAACGAGGTCATTGCCGAGATCTACCGGGATGCTTTGTCTTCGATCATCGCCGAAGGGCATGAACTGTGGCGGGTAAACACCGGCCGTCCAAAGTGCATCGAGGTATGAGGTTCAGCGCTATCATGCCGTCCTACCTCGGGGACTATCCGGGGGCAGCGTCCGGAAGGCCCGGCAAGCTCATGCGGGCCGTGGAGAGCGTCCTTTCGCAGACGTTCACTGACTGGCAGCTTGCTGTCTGCGCCGATGGGTGTCCGCTGACCTTCGAGATCCTGAAGCGGTACAACGACCCGCGGATCAAGATCATTTTCACGGACAAGCAGCCCCTTTGGTCCCCGGCCCCACGGAATGCGGCCCTGTCTATCGCAGAGGGGGAGTGGATCGTCTACCTCGACACGGACGACTATTGGCGGGAGGATCACCTAGCGGTGATTAACGAGGCCATCGAGAGCATGGATATGCCTTCGGTATGGGGGTATTTCAACGCGTGGTTCTATAACACTTCGGTCAAGTCCTTTGTGGAAAGGGAGGTCAACATCGCCAAGTGCAGGACATACGGGACCGCCAACATCGTCCACCGCAATGACGGCACCTACTGGCCCGACCAGGGCAGGGACCGCAGCGGGCGATACGACTACGGGACGCAGGACTGCGCGTTCGTGGAGGTGCTGAAGAAGAAGGGGGTGGGGGTCAGGTTGCCCACGCCCGGATACATGGTATGCCACGAGCCGAACCTGTTACGCATCGACGTATGAGGATCCAGGTCATATCGCGCGACAACGGAGCGGGTCTGACCAAGGACGTGCAGGTGGTGCGCGAGGCATTCCCGGACAGCGTCGTGGACTTCACCAAGTGGGATAAGCCACGCACATCTGGACGGTGGGACGTGAATATCCATCTGGAGCTGGTCAACCCCGCTCACCTGCCGAGCGCTATGAATAACGTGCTGGTGCCCAACCCTGAGTGGTTCGAGACCTCCTGGATCAAGAGCCTCGACCGCTTCGACATGGTCATCGCCAAGACCAGGAGCACGGAGGCGGTCTTTTCGGCGCTTCACAGGAATGTGGTCTACACCGGATGGACGACCCCGTATCTGGATTGCGAAGTGGACTATTCGGTCCCCCGAATGGTTCATGTCGCTGGCAAGTCGATCATGAAGGGAACCCCGCAGGTCGTGGAGGCGATGCGCCTTGTGCCTGACCTGTCACTGGACCTTGTTGTGGACAAGCCGCTGAAGGGATTGCCGCCAAACATCCGGCAGCACCACCAGCCCAGCAACGAGCAGTTGTGCGAGCTACGCCGCGCCCCGATACACGTCCAGCCAAGCACGTACGAGGGCTTCGGCCATGTGCTGAACGAGGCGCGGATGGCGGGGGCGGTGTTGGTATCCACCCTTGGCGACACGGGATGCGAGATCGCCGGTCAGGACTATTCCATCCTGTGTCCTACTGCTGGAAAGCGCCGCAAGGCATTGGTGATGGAGTGCCTTCCGGATGTCCCTGCCCTTGCCGATTGCCTACGCATCGCGCACGACCACCTCTTCACCCACGGAAAAGAGTGGGGCGACCGGGCGAAGCGGGCCTACCAACATGACAGGGGCGAGTTCCATGAACGAATAAGGGCGGCGATACGATGAACATCCTTGTGAAACTACCGACAAGGGAACGGCCTGATCGGTTCCGAGAGGTGCTGGGCGGATGGGTGCGCAACTGCAAGCGGCCCGAGCGCGTGACCTGGCTCTTCAGTTTCGACATGGACGACCCCTCCATGGAAGGGTTCGACGACCTGCCAGAGAACAGCATCGTGGCCTACGGGGCGTCTAACTCCAAGGTCCACGCCATCAACAGGGACATCCCCCAGGTGAAGACGCCATGGGATGTTCTGCTGGTCCTGAGCGACGACATGCACTGCGCCCGTTCGGATTGGGATGAGGCGATCGAGGCGGACATCGACAGCCCCGATCAGCTCCTGTGGTACTATGACGGCAAGCAGGAGCACATCTGCACCCTTCCGCTGATGACGCGGGTCTATTACGACCGCTTCGGCTACGTCTACCACCCAGACTACCTGAGCGTATTCTGCGACAACGAGCAGACGGACGTAGCACAGCAGTTGGGCCTACTGAAGTACATCTCGACGCCTCTTGCGGTCCATGTCCACCCGGCCAACTTCACCGGGGTGCTGAAGGACGCCCTATACGAGCGGAACGAGACGGGCAAGATCTGGAAGAGGGACCAGAGCACATGGAAGAACCGCAAGGCACGTAACTACTTCCTATGAGGTATTCGCAGAACAACGAGGAGGAGATCATCCGGGAGTACTTCGGCGATCAAGTCGGCACCTTCCTTGACCTTGGCGCCAACGATGGGCGCACCTTGTCCAACACTGCAGCGTGTGCGAACCGTGGGTGGTCTGGCTTGATGGTAGAGGCATCACCAACGGTATTCGAGCTGCTTCATTCCCGATACAAAGGCAACCTCCGCGTTTACTGCATCAACGTAGCGGTGGGCACCTCCTGCCGCCGCATCACGCTGCATGAGAGCGGCGAACACCTTGGGGTGGGGGATAGGTCACTGCTTTCCACCGTGGTAGCCTCAGAGCGCGACCGTTGGACGCGGGAGACATTCGAGGAGGTGGAGGTGGATTGTGTGGACTTCGCGACCCTGATGAAGACGACCACAATGCGGCGATTCGACCTGATCTCCATAGACATCGAGGGCATGGACCTGCCCGTCCTTCGTCAGATGGACCTAGACGAACTGGCATGCCGGATGTTGATCGTTGAGTTCAACGGCAAAGACCAGCACCTATTTGACGCGGAGGCGCACAAGTACGGTATGCACCTGCACAGCAAGAACGCGGAGAACCTGATCTACGTGCGATGAAGCTCTCCATCCTCATCGCCACAATGCCTTCACGGGCTGAAGACCTGAAGAATCTGGTCCGTAGCCTTGGGATGGCTGGTATGCCCCATGCCATGCACGACTTCGCCCTTGGCGTCCTCGGATCATGGACCGACCCGGAGCGAGAGGTGGAGGTGCTAGCCTACCTGACCCCGCCCTACAACAAGGTGGATGAGGGCCTGAGCTACGGTGGCAAGCGCAACGCCTTGATGAGCGTGGCGCAGGGGGATTACGTATGCTTCCACGACGACGACGACGAGCCGCACCCCGAGTACATCGACCTTATCCTGAAGGCCATAGAGACAGGTCCGGACGTGGTAGGGTTCAAGGTCGCCTGCTACGGGTACGCCAACAATTGCAGGTCCCCGAAGATCATGGAGCCTGCTGACGTGTCTATCCAATACCCCAAATGGGCGAACGACCAGAACGGGTTCAAGTACGTCCGGTTCCCGCATCACCTCGCCCCGACCAAGCGGGAACACGCCATCGCCATCGGATACCGAGGCCACTACGGGGAGGACCATGATTACAGCATCAGGATGCAGCAGAGTGGACGCCTGAAGACGGAGGCGTACATCGACGAGTTCATGTACGTCTATCGGTACAACGCGAAAAAGAAGCCCGGACAATGAGCAGGTGTATCGTATCGGTGGGGGTTGGTAATTGGTATCCGAAGGGGATCGACCGCCTTGCAAGGTCGCTCGTCCATCATGGATGCCACGACGAGTTCATGCTCTGGAAGAACAAGTATCCGGATGGGTGTCCGACACACCAGGACAACCCGTACGCCTTCAAACTCGCCGCCATACAAGCCGCCTTCGATGCGGGCCACGATCAGGTTCTTTGGCTGGACACCTCGGCATGGGCAATCCAGAACCCCAAGCCCGTGCTGGATAAGATCGAGCGCGAGGGTTACTACTTCTGGACATCCGGATACAAGTGCGGCACATGGACGAACGATGCGACCCTGCAACACTTCGGGGTCAGCCGGGACGAGGCCATGGAGATCCCCATGCTCTACGCCTTGGCTATCGGCCTTGACCGAAGGAGCGGGCTTTCCATGGAGTTCTTCCGCAGGTGGAAGGAGGCCTGTGATCTTGGCCTGTTCAAAGGAAGCTGGACCCGCTCCGAAGGGGATGACGAGCGGTTCATGGGTCACCGCCACGACCAGAGCAGCGCCAGCCTCATCGCCCATCAGTTAGGCATGGAGATCGACCACACCCACACCCTGCTGCACCTCTACGAGCCGAAGATGCCGGAGAGTGTGGTGCTAACCTTTCAAGGGATATGAAACTGGCAGAAGGAACATTCCAAGGGCTTCACGGGCTGGAGGTGGATCTATTCCGGCGCATCCTGAAAGGCGTGGGTGGTTATGGCGTGGAAATAGGGTGCTGCGACGGCTTCTCCAGCGCGGTGATCCTTGAAGCCTCGGACCTTCACCTGACATCCATCGACCCGTTCATTCCGGACAGCATGGAGGCTAGTTTGGTAGGGAGCAAGGAGCGGTATTATGAGAACATGGAACAGTTCGGCAATCGCGCAAAGCTGTTCTTCAACTACTCGACGTACGTGGCAATTCACGACTTCTTTGACATTCCCCCAATGGATTTCCTATTCATCGACGGCGACCATTCTCTTCAAGGTGTTCAGAGTGATTTCGGCAACTGGACACCACACTTGAAAACTGGCGGGATCCTTGCCATGCACGACGCCAGGATGGGCCGCGATGGGTCGCCCAACTTCCACGAAGGACCTAGCAAGGTCGCCCGCGAAAGGGTCTTCGCAAGGCCCGGAGAATGGGAGGTGATAGGCGAGGCATTCACCCTTGTAATCGCCCGGAAGCTATGAATGCGATGATCGGCATCGGTATCTTCCAGAAGCCCGACATGTTGCGGTGGATGCTCGAAGGCATTGCGGAGAACTTCCCCGTCAAGGACGTTCCGATCTCCGTGATCTTCGAGGCCGAGAACAGCCAAGGCGCGGACGTGATGGCCCTGCGCGACATGGCAAGTGATCTTGGGCTATGGATGACGCTTCCGGTAAGCACTGAGGAGCACATCCTGGAGCACGGATGCCATCGCCACCTGATCGAGCAGTTCATGCGGACGGACTGCGATGTACTGATCATCCCCCAAGACGACAACCGCTTTCAGCGCCCACTACTCCCCGACCTGAAGCGGCTCTGGGAACAGTACGGCACGGACCTCGGATGGGTCAGCGGTCGGGACGGCCACGGCTTCGGCTATTCCGACATGGTATGCTCCCCATTCAGCGATAGCAACGCCACCAAGACACCCCTGCCCATCGGAGAGCATAGGGAGGTGATCATGATGAACACCGGCCCTGTGGTGTACTTCCGCCACGTCATCGAAAAGGTCGGTCTTCCGGACCCGGACCTCGCATGGTATTGGTGGAGCGATTATAGCCTCAGGTGCCACCACGCCGGACTGAAGAACATCCTGCTCTCCATGGACTGCCTCCATGAGAAGTTCGGTCGCGTTGGCAACAACCCTGACCTGTTCGACGACGCCTTGGTAGCGCGTTGCCTAAAGACGTTCAATGACCGCTGGTCACACATCTACGGACGCAACCCCTTGTGATGGACATTCTGCTCATACCCTGCTGGGCGCGCCCCGAGTTCCTTCACCACTGCCTGAAGAACCTGGCGGCTACGGGCGACCTATCCACCGTCCATGTCGTGTTCAAGCCAGACACCTCGTTCAACCCGGAGATCCTGGGTGTGATAGACACATGGATGGAGCACCTGCCGAGCTACGAGGTCGTGACCCCCAAGCTCGCCAGATACCGGCATAGCCGCCAGTCCAGCAACCTGCTCGAAGGGTACGCCTACGCCGCCAGCCTCACAGGTGGGCTGGTGTTCATGGTCGAGGAGGATGTGATGGTCGCCAATGACTTCTTCCGCTTCCACCGTGATCTTCACGCCAAGGAAAAGGTCTTCGCCGCCCTGTCCGTCCGCAACCCCAACCGGCAGGTGTTCACCGATGACGACCCCGAAGCCTACTACCTCTCCAGCGGGGACTATTGCAGCCTTGGCGTATCAATGCGCCCCGAGGTCATCCAAGGCATGATCCTTCCCCACAAGATCGAGGGGTACTTCCGCGACCCGGCCCGCTATTGCCGCAGGCACTTCCCTAACTCGACCCTCTCGGATAACTTCGTGGAGCAGGACGGCCTCATCCGCCGCATCCAAGGCGCCTCGACCCTGCCCACGGCCTACCCGCACGTCCCCAGAGCCTTCCACGCCGGGTTCTACGGATACAACCGTCGCCAGTTCGTCCAAGGCAACCTCACCCAGCGCATCGAGCGCCTTGACAGAACGATCTACAACCCTGAGGCGATGTTGAAAGCATCCCTTTCAGCCGCGTACTATCAGGACAGCCAACCGATACCTTTGCAAATAACGCCATGGAAACAATTGACACGGAAGCAACCGGAGGGCGCCTCGCTCCCGACAGCATCGTAAAGCCACTGAAGGCATGGGGGCGCATCGGCTTCGTAGCCGGGTTCGTCGCCATCGCCTGCCTGATAGCGGCGTCCATCATGCTACCCTTCGCCCTGCTCAAATACCTGTTGGGGTGAGCCTGCTTGACCGCATACGGGAGGAGCAGATGCTATTCGCCTACTGGAAGGGGGTGAACAGGGTTTTCCCCGGCTTCTCCGACAAGACGGTCATCGACGGCTTCATCAAGGACTTCGGACACATCTGCAAGGAGTGCGGGGTAGAGGCCCTGCGGCAGCGGCTGATGAGGATGAAGGTCGAATACCTAAAGGACTGTTCCGATGGCAAAGAAGAGCAGCGGTAAGAAACCAAGCCAAAAGGGTAAGGCCACAAGTTCAAGCGGCGGTCTTACCCCCGGAAAAACGGAGACCCAAGAAACGGTAGCAGTCCAATCATACGGGGATGGTATTGACGATGCCATAGCGGAGCGTATCTGTGAACTGATCGAAGACACCCCAAAAGGACTGGACCACATCTGCGAGAGTGACCGCAACCTCGTTTCAGCCCGAACCTTCCACCGATGGCTGGAGAAGTCGCTAGGCCTCCGTCAGAGATACGCGCGTGCGCGAGAAAGGCAGGCCGACCTAATGGCTTCGGAGGTTGTTCGGATAGCGGACACGCCGCGCAACGGGATCAAGAAGAAGACCAACGCCGATGGGTCTGTCGAGATAATGGAGGGAGACATGATCGAACACCGGCGCCTTCAGATTGACGCCCGCAAGTGGATGGCAGGCAAGCTCGCCCCGAAGAAGTACGGCGAAAAGCTGGACCTCACATCTGACGGCAAGCAGATCCAGGCCCCCGTGGTCACCTTCCAGAGTTCCCCTGATGCGTGAGCGGCTTTCACGGCTCATACAAGCAAGGGCTGGCATGGGAGGCCTGCCACGACCCGACAGCCGACGAAGTGTTCTTTGGGGGAGGCGCCCGCTCCGGTAAGAGCATCTTCATCTGTGCCCACGAGATCATCGAGGCGACCACATGGCCCGGAACGCGGGGCATCATCGGACGCAAGGAATACACCTCCCTGCGGGATAGCACCCTGAAGACATGGTGGGAGGTCATGGCAATGTTCGGCTACCGGGACGGACATGAGTTCAAGTGGAACGGTCAGGACCAGGAGGTGAGGTGGGCGAACGGAAGCCTGACGATGTTCCGGCACCTACGCAACGAGCCGAGCGACCCGGACTACACGCGGCTGGGGTCCACGGAGTTCACACGGTCAGCCCTTGACGAAGGGAACGAATGCGAGGAACGGCTGGCGGAGATCCTGCTGATGCGAACTGGCTTCAACCCGCCTCCGCATGGCTGCAAGTTCATCGTCACGGGAAACCCTGGCGAGTACTGGACGAAGTACCGCTATGTCTACACCAAGAAGAACGAGCCGGTGGAGCTTACCCCGAGGCAGCGGGTCATCCTCGCCACGGTGAAGGACAACCCGGACCCCAAGGTGCGGGCGGAGTACACCCGGAGGCTGGAGGGGATGCGTTCGGAGTACGATAAGCGGCGCCTGCTCTACGGGGACTGGCTGGTGCAGCCCCAGACCGGGATGGAGTTCCTGCCCGAGTTCAACTCCACGCAGCACACGGAGAGGATCCCCTACGACCCATCCAAGGCGCTCCATGCCACGCTGGACTTCAACGTCTCCCCGTACATGACCCTGTTGGTGTTCCAGGTGTGGAGAGAAAGCCCAACGCTATGGCGGGTCCACTTCCTGAAGGAATACTGTCCGGCACACCCGTTGAGCACGGCACGGGCGGCGTGTCAGATGCTATCAAGGGACCTGAAGGAAGGGTGTTTCGCTGGGCATAAGTCAGGCATGTTCATCTACGGGGACAGGTCCGGCAAGAGCCGCAAGGCCGGGGAAGGACCGGTGGTGATGCACGACTTCGACGTAGTGGAGCAGGAGCTGGCGCGGCACCTTGACGGCAGGAGCGACCGAGTGTTGAGGTCCAACCCGCCGCATGTGAAGGCGCGGGAGTTCATGGGGCATTGCTTCGCCGGAAGGTTGCCCATCAGCATCACCTTCGACCCGGACATGAACACCACGATCACCGACCACGTTCACCTCAAACAAGGGGCGGATGGACACATCCTGAAGGAGTACGCGATCGACCCGGTGAGCAAGGTTCGGTATGAGAAGTGGGGCCACTGCGTACAGGCGGCTTACTACGGGGTGATCGGGGCGTTCAAGGACATGTACGACGACATGAACGAGCTGGCGTCTTAGGCGGACAGGTGCTCGGAATAGGAGGGTGGATCGCCGTAGGTTTGGGGTATGAACACCGCCCAAGACATCAAGAGGAAGAACCTCCTTGACCTGCGAAAGGTATTCACTATCGGGAAGGCAGCGCTCGATGTGGCCGATGCATTCGGTAAGCCAACGGAAAGGCTGGACCGGATGAAGGCGCTGCATACAGAGGCGCTGGCATTGCTTGCGCACGTCGATGGCCTGAAAGATCTTGATGACATCATCGAAAGGATTGGTGATGTGCTTATCCAGATGGAAGAGCAGGCGCAACAGAATGGAAGCGCACCACAGAGCTTTCTGTCCGGAGGGGTTTCTGCTTCAACTGCTCGGCAGGGCGAGTACGTTCTGCCAAAGAGCGTGACCACCACCAACGACGAGCAGGAGCGTTACGGTCCACGCCAGCTGGACGATGGCACCTATGCGGCCCAACCTGAGCCTGCGCCAAAAGACGACTTCGCCAGCATGTGCGAGGAACTTGGTCTTACGCAGGATGGCCTTGACCGGATCGCAGAAGGACTTGCAGAAGCGTTCAGCCGTGCCGAGCAGCCCAAGCGGGAGCCGCTGTTGACGGTTCAGAGGTACAGCCCCGAATGCTCGCCGCACAGGGTGAACCCCGCCTACATGACGGAAGACGATGGTGGTGATTACGTCAGGCTTTCGGACATCAAATCCAAGATTACCAGCGGGGAGTTGATGGTGGTGAGGACAGCGCAGCTTGCCCGTAGCCCAATGAATCAAGGCTGGGTGTGTTCGGCGTGCGGCTTCTTCTACGAGGACTTTCGGAATGAGCCGCCAGAAGTCGGTGAGCATTGCCGCTGTGGAGCCAAGATCATCGAGTAATGCTCCCTGACAAGGTCGAGATCACCACCAAGGCAGAGGCCGAAGACCTCCTCCGCCACTACACCTTGGAAGAGGTCCGCACCATGTGGGAGAACGGCGCCTTCGTCCATCCGCTACCAGAAGAGGTGCGCGAGTATTTCGTTCGACGCATGGTGATCGGCGACATTTAGCCCTATACTTGACCCCAAGCCCATCCGGGTGAGCGGGGCGTTCAGGCAGGCCCGTATCTGCCGCTGTAACGCCTTCCGCTAATGATAGACCTCCCAAGGGCTATTGACCTGGCCACATCCAAGGCTTCACAGGGTCGCAAAAGCCAGCACAAGCACTATCCGCGAACGCAGGAGCTAGCCCGCATGTACCGGGCCTTCGTCACTGGCGAAGACCTTGAATACCTGCTCAGGCGCTTCAACCGGCGAGAGAGCCTGGAGGACTTCGAGCAGGCTTGCCGCATCGCCCAGCAGATCACGCCGTCGATCACATCGGCGCTGATGTCACCACCCAAGAAGGTGGTGTCCGTGCGTCCGGTGGTGGACCGCATCGACTACGGCAAGGAGAACGACCGCAGGGCGGATGAACTGCGGGATGAACTCGCCATGTTCTACGGCGGCAACTCCATGGACCACTACCTGAACACGCTGGTGGAGCCATCGGACATCGACCCGAACGCCTTCGTGCTGCTGACCTTCGACCCATTCGACTACCGGAGTGAGAAGCCCACGGTGTATCCGGTGTTCGTGCCGAGCGCGAACGTCTGGGGCCACAGCTACCTATCGGGCATCCTGGAATGGCTATGGCTGGGCTTCGACATCAAGTACGTGACCAAGGCCGGGTATGTGGACGCATTAGGTCGGGAGCATCCGGCAGAGACGGCGGACGGCCTGCGCATGGCGCTCTACACCCATGACCACCACATCGTCTTCGAGCAGGTGGAGAAGAACACGGTGAAGCTCCGCAAGTCGGACGCCATCGTGGACGAAATGGGCGTTCCGGTGCAGAACCCAAGCGCCAGCGACGGAAGGACCGAGGTGGTGTACTACTTCAAGCCCAACGACGACACGCTCTACACCGTCCGATTCTATGAGCAGGACAGCGGCGGACGTGTTCCGGCCTTCCGCGTAGGGTGCAAGGCGGACCAGCATACCGGGGGGGAGACGTGCGTGAACCGCTGGCACGAGGCCGTGCCGCACCTTAAGAAGAACCTTCAGCACGTCCGGGAGCTGGACCTGAGCATCGCGCTACACACGTTCCCGCAGAAGATCCAGTACGTGAGCAAGTGCAAGTCTCATGGATGTACTGGCGGTACTCTTCCAGATGGAGGTGAGTGTGGATCCTGCAAAGGATCCGGATTCACCACGATCAACTCGGCGCAGGATCACATCACCATGCCCCTGCCGAAGGACCCGAGTGAGATGATCGACCCCACCAAGATCATCCACTACGCGCCAGTCCCGATAGACATCGTGACCAAGCTCATGGAGATCGTCAAGGAGGACCGCTCCGACGCCTTCCGCTCCGTGTACGGCTCCGACCTGTACGGACAGGGGAACGTGGGCAAGACATACGAGGAGGTCATCGCCCAGAACCAGGCCCTTTATGATTCGCTCCAGCCATTCGCCCGGTGGTGGGCTGAATCGCGTAAGACGATCACCTACGTCTACGCCGCCTATCGCGACATGGACGAGGGACTGGAGGTGGTGTATCGCCTGCCTCGCGCCTTCGGCTTCGAGACAACTGCCACCCTTTACGACATGATGAAGGGGGCGCGGGATGCAGGAGCTTCAAAGGCCATCCTCGCCAACCTGAACGATACGGTGCTGGACCTTGTGTTCCGGGACGACGCCCAGAAGCTCGCCAAGGCGCGGACACAGGCCAAGTTCGACCCGTTCCCTGGATTGGCAGAAGCGACCATCCTGAGCCTCATTGCAGGGGGAAAGGCCAGTGAGCGTAGCGCCCTGATGTGGACCGAGAGCGCCACGGTATTCACCAAGGCCGAGGCGAAGTATCCGGGCGAAATGTCGTTCTATGACCTTGCCGAGCCTAAACAGCGGCAGGTGATCGACGAGATCCTGGACGAGATGCTGGAGGAGAACAAGCCGCAGCCGGTGTCGTTCCCGATGTTCGGGGTGGAGCCTGACCCTCAGGACCCAAATGACCCTGCCGACCCTAATGATCCGGCGACAGATCCGGCCCAGCAAGAACAGCCTGTGCAATGAGCGAACGGGAACTAGCGCAGCTATTCGGACGCGCTACCCGTGAGATGGACGCACGGCAACGCGCCCGCATCAGGCAGCTACGCGGGATCGAGCGTGAGCTATTCGAGGTGCTTGCCCGTCGCATCGTGGAGGAGCTGGACAGAGGGCGCGGCACCATCACCACCTCGCGCGGAAGCGCATCCATCGGAACGCTGATAGACGCAGCCTTCAGCTCCATCGAGCGGTCAGGGCTGAAGGCGTTCTACAAGGATGCCATCACGGACATCTTCGGCATCATCGGCGCCAATGACGCCTACCACATCGCCCTTGCGCCCACCGTCCGCAACCTTGGAGACAAGCGCCTGAAGGCCATGCAAAAGGAGGTGGACCGGCTCATGCGCCGCCGCATGGGTATCGACGGCCGAGGAAGGGCTATCGAAGGCGGGCTGATCGACAGCCTGACCAATAGCTCGGAGGTCCGCACACGGGTTAAGGAGGTGATCAACGCCGGTGCTGCATCGGGCATTCCAACGGGCAGGCTGGTCCGCGCCTTGGAGATCACCCTGAAGGGGACGCGGGTGGACCCTGGATTGCTCCAACGTCAGTTCTCGCCACTGATCTTCGACACCTATCAGTACCTCGACCGGGCCTCCAGCGATGCCTACGCCACGAAGCTGGGCCTTGATGCGTTCATCTACGCCGGCGGGTTGATCGAGACATCGCGCGACTTCTGCATCAAGCGTAACGGCAAGGTGTTCAGTCGCAAGGAGGCGGAAAGGGAATGGCCCAAGGACCCCACCCTTCCACGGACAAAGAAGGAACGGGAGAGCGGTGTGCTTGTTGGGTATGACCCGCTGCGCGACATGGGCAGGTGGAACTGTAGGCATCGTATCCGCTTCATCAGCGATGCGCTCGCCGAACAATTGCGCCCAGACCTAGCATTGAAACCGTAATTACAGCGGACGAACATCGCACCAACGGCGCTTGACCTTTGGAGCATGGAGATGTTGACGATCCAGCAGGTCGATGATCCGACCAAACGACGGGAGGTTTCCGCCAAGAGCTTTAAGCACTGGCCCGACGCCAAGGAGGTGCCGGGCGGCAAGTACGGAGGCCGGAACATCTTCGTCGTCGTTGACCCTACCGTGGAGGTGAAGCGCGAGCCGGTGAAGCCGGTGGTGCCACCTGAGGCGCAGCAGGTGATCGACGCTGCCACCAAGAGGCAGGCGGAGGGTGTGACACCCGCACCGAAGCCCAAGACCAAATCAACGGCTAAGTGATGGCTTCGATCATGGCCATCAAGAACAAGGTAACGGGAAAGGAATCCACCGTGACCAGCGACCAATGGGAGCAGATGGAGGAGAAGAAGCGCGGAAGCAAGCTCTTCACCATTGTTCGCGAAACACCCATGCGCGGTGTGCGTCCGGTGCCTGAGGTCCCCAAGGAGATCAAGACGCCTCCTGAAGCGGGGGTGATCATCAAAAAGAAACGCGGCGGTGCCGATGCCGCTCAAACATCGGAACAAGATGCCTGAACTCAAGGAGGTATTCAGTGGCCTGTTGGTCAAGGGCTATAACATGACCGAAGCGGAGGTGTCCTCGCTCTTCTCAGAGGACGGCAACCCGAAGGACGATGCGATCGAAACCATCCTGAGCCGACAGGCCACCTCCCTGCAAAAGATGCGGGACAAGGCCAAGGAGGAACGGGATCAAGCCTTTGCGCGTGGAGTACGCGAGAAGGCGGAAGAGGTCGAGAAAGCCCTGAAGGATGCCGGTGTCGAGATCGGAGATGCCAAGGGCGCCGATGCGGTCAAGAAGTTGATCGAGCACATCGAAGCCCGCACGAAGCCTTCGGACCTGGACGACGACAAGGTCAAGAACAGCGCTTTCTTCCGCAAGCGGGAAAAGGAACTGCTCGACCAGATCAGCGCCAAGGAGACGGAGTTCAAGAAGGCATGGAGCGATCGCGACGCCAAGGAGCAGCGCGAACGTGACCTAAGCTCTGTGAAGGGCAAGCGGGACGACCTGGTGAAGACCATGAAGCCCATCCTGCCCGAAGACCCTGAAAAGGCCCGCCGCCAACTGAGCGTGATCGACCACGCCATCGACGCCCACACCTACGAAAAAGAGGGCGACACATGGTACGTGATCAACAAGGAAGGCAAACGGCTGGAGACATCGAACGGACTTCCGATGACCGTCGAGCAGTTCCTGGAGGCCGAGATCAAGGCCACCTATGAACTGCCGGTGAGCGACAAGAAGGGAGCCGCCGGTGACATCACCAAGGGGACGGAGAACAAGGGAGCGATCAAGCTGCAAAAACCCGCCAACCGGCAGGCGCTTGCGGCTCAGATCCACGAGATCAGTGAGAACACCACTCTCAGCTCAAAAGAGAAGGTTGAGATGGTGAACCAACTGAAGGAGATGGCACAGGACCTGGCGTGATGTGGCGGGGTGGTCAAACCCCTTAACACAACACGACAATGTCACAACCTACTGCGGGCAACTTCGATTGCGCTCGCCTTCAAGAGATCAAGGTCCGCGTGGATTCCTTGGTCACCCCAAACGATGTCAAGAACGCGGAGTACATCCCGGACATCGCACCCCTTCAGATGGTGAAGGAGATCCAGACGGCACAATTCCCGGACCTGGAGGACCCCACCAAGGATAACACGGTGAAGGCCGTGTGGATGGACGACTGCGACAGCGCCGAGCCGGATGATTGCGCCGAAGGGTGCGAGATCGACGGCAATGAGATCGGCACGGTCTGCAAGGACTACGAGCTGACCGACTGCTTCGAGACGTCCTTCAGCGTATCGGAGCGCAAGTTCCGCGCCATGGGCAACACGGTGAGCTTCGATGAGCAGGTCGCGATCAGCCTCGCCAAGAAGATCAAGCTCATGGACGAGGAGTGGGCGCGTCGGACGGTTTCCGCCATGGACAGCATGGTGGGCGAGAACCTGAACACGGCGCCGTACACCGTGAGCAGCACCCACACGAGCATCCCGCCTACGGCTTGGAACGCTGACCTGTTCAGCTACTTCGCCGTGACCAAGGCACGGAACAAGATGCCGAACATGCGCCTGGTGCTGGGTGGATTGATGGAGCAGCAGCTCCTGAAGATCGAGCAGGAAGCAGGCACCGAGATGGGCGCCGCCAACGCTCGCAAGGTGGCATCGCTGGGTAAGGTGTACACGGACATGTTCGTGACCGAGGAACTGCTCGGACACAAGGCCGCGTACCTGATCGCCCCGTCCGCCCTTGCGGTGGTCACCAAGGCGTACAACACGCCATACGGTGCCGGTCGTGAGGAGATCGCCAGCGGCAACAAGCAGATCCACTACACGATCACCTCCCCGAATAGCGGAATCCGCTATGACGTGATCTACCAGGTGAAGTGCGTGAGCACGTCCGGCGCCCAGGATTGGGTCCACACTTGGATGCTGCGCACCAAGGGCGCCGTGCTGACCAGCCCGGTGTTCTGCAACGCTGACCGCACCGGAGTGCTGAAGTTCCGCTGCGTGTAATGACATGCTCTGACGCCGGGGTCGTGTTCTGGGTATGGGACCAAGGACGCGGCTCCGGCGAAGGGGCCTAACGAAAGACGATGAGCCTGACGCCTGCCTGCTTTGAAGATGTGGTCGGAATAAGCCGTACCACGGACGACTGCTACGGAACGCCACCGAGCGGATACGACACGAGCGCGTCCGGCCTGTACTTGGACGAGGCTCCGGGCATGAACCTGGAGCGCATCTTCAGCCTCAGTCAGGACAACGACCAGAGGTGGGCCTTCGCAGCCCTTGCGCTGGAAGAGGGGCAGAAGCGGTTCCAAGGAGAGGTGTTGAAGCACCTGATCGCCAAGACCAAGCCCAAGCGCCCCAACTCACGCAGCACGGTAGCCGGTGACAAGGCGAGCCAGGCCGTGAACCTGCGCAAGACCTATCACGGGGCGGACATGACCCTTGCACCGCATCGGGGCGGGACCATGACCATCCACCGGATAGGGACTTACATGAAGTTCAACGGGTCGGTGACGGTAGATGTGTACACGGATGATAGCGACGACCCGATCGAGACCTACGTGCTGACGGCTGATATGAACAAGCGGGCATGGACAGAGATCGATCCGCTGCAGGTGGACATGGCGACGGTGACGGGAACGCCCAAGCGGGTGTACTTCCTGTTCCAGCCCACCGAGGGGCAGCAGGCCATGGATAGCAAGGTGGCGTCATGCGGATGCTCCGGGAAGCCCAAGTGGAACCCGCACAACCCGTATTACACCAATGGAACACCGATCGACGGACAGCCGTGGACGGCGTGGATGATGGTGGGCGGTATTTCGGGAGACGACCTGAGTGACCGGGAGGATTGGTCGCACACGAACGAGACGAACGGGCTGATGTTCGACGTGTCCTTCGCGTGTGATAGCCGGACCTCCATTTGCTACGGGACGCCGGACTACAATGGCGACCCCTTGCAGGCCACCTACGCGCACGGGGTGCGGTTCGCCGCCGCCTTGTATGTGGTGGAACAGATCACGGGGTCAACGCGGGTGATCCGTGAGAACATCGCAGGAGGTGACGCCATGGAACTGCTCCGGGTGAGCTACCAGAAGGAGATCAACGAACGGGCTGAATACCTCGGGGAAGAGCTTTCCGAGGACCCGCAGGAGGGCATTCCATACAGCGGTGTGGGTACCTATTCAGACTGCTTCGCCTGCCGTGACCAACACGGGTTGAAGGTTCAAAGGATTCCACGATGAACCTGGACGAGATCATAGAGGCGTTCGACCGGATGCTCGCGGCTGCGGATGGGCTGATCCTGAAGAACACGGAGCGGGCGGCACTCGACGCCCTTGCCCTTGTGGACGTTAGGATTACCGAACGCGGCGTGAACGCTACGGGGGGCGCCTTTGAGGACTACACGCCAAGCTACAAAAAGAAGAAACAGGCGGTGGGTAGGTATCGCGGGCATGTGGACTTCACGCTGTCTGGTCAGATGCTAGCCTCTACCACAACTGGATTCGAGCGCATCGGACCTACGGAAAAGAGCGTCCGGGCGGGTCGTGCGAAGGTGTCCTTCGACGGACGCGATGAGGTCACGCGCAAGAAGCTGAAGGGGAACGAGGCGAAGCGTCCGGGGTTCTTGCAGCCCTCGCGTGAGGAGGTGGAGATGGTGCAACGGGCGGCAAACGTGAACATGGAGCGCGACCTCGCGGCATTGGTATGAACGCAACGATCGCCAACCTGATCATCACGCGCCTTGTGGATGCTGGCATTCCTTGGCTGGATAAGTACGCCGGGCTGGTGCGCCCCATCGCCTTCCTGCGGGATAAGAAGACGCACGTATGGCCCATCGCCTGCAACGTGGTGGACCCTCAGGCGTGTACGGACGAGACGCTGAAGGAGCTGCTTCCGCTGGAGAAATACACCAGCATCGTCTTCGTTGAGGGCGACACCTATCCGACAAGGGTGAAGAACCCGGCGATGGGGGTGCTCTTTGAGGCGAACCTCAGGCTTGTTGTGTGGATCAACTGCTCCAAGGTGGGCGGTGCCTGCGGATGTGGGGACCAAGCCGCGCAGGATGTGATAGCGGCGGTGGAGAAGCAGCGGACCTACAGCGCTGACCCCGTGCTGAACATCAAGCACGTAGTGATGGGAGGTGCCACGCGCGGGCGTGACGTGTTCGGCAAGTACACCTTGGACGAATCGCGCTCCCAATACCTGCACTACCCATTCGACTACTTCGCCTTGGACATCAAGACGGAGTTCAGGGTGGTGCCGGGGTGTGAGGACCAACTGGACGGATCGGATGTGTCGTGCTGGGCGCCTCCGAGTATCCCGCTCAGGCGGTATCCGGATCAGTTCACCTGCGAGGAACTGATTGGGGAGAGGGGGTTGACGGAGACGCAGATAGCGTGTCTGGATTGTGTGGACGGTGGAGACTGCGACCCACTCGGATACGACCTGCACAATTCAGAGGACACGGTCTTACTTTCCGGGGTGGTCACGGGCCCGTGTGGTCAGACATTGGAGTTGACAGCGCCGGATGCAACCTACGACCTGAAGGACGAAGAGGGGCAGACCCTTTCCAGTGGTTCGATACCGTCGCAAGTTAATGCTGTGATCACTGCCCCGAACGGGACGGTATTGCGGGACGGATCACCATATGGGGAAGTTCTTTCTGGTGGTTCGATTGACGTTGAAAGTGCGACGTGTCCATTGACCATCAATATCACAGTGAACGGAGTGGAGCAAGATCCGATAACGGATGTTGACCCTTGCGTCGAAAACACCATCAACATAACGATCGAATAATGTCTGTATTCAACTTGAACATTACAGTACCTGAATTCGCCGGCGACACCGGCACCGGAGGTGATGAAGGGATGGTGCCCGCCCCTGCCGCTGGGGATGCGGCTGCGAATAAGTTCCTGCATGCTGATGGAACGTGGAAAGAAGTTCCTATCGAAGTAGCACTGCGCACCGGCTCCACGATTGCCTTCGATGCACCCGCCATATACAACAGTCCAACAACACCAAGCAGCGGAACCGTAACACTGGACCTATCCGGTGCGGTTGCAGGAACCGAAGTGGTCGCCTGCTTCAATCATGCCGCGCAACCAACATGGCCATCCGGGGTTTCAGCAGTCGGATCGTGGAACAACAGCGCGTTGAATGTGGTACGGTTCACCTACCGTGATGCCAGCAACATCACAGCCACCATCATAAGTAACGCGGCCACCACGCCGAGCACGAACCGATGGACACGGATAGATAAGACCACCACTGAAAGCCGCACGACGAATACTGTGTTAACAGCGGATACCGACTTTGCAGTGCCTATGGCCGCCAACAAGAAGTATCACATACGCGGTGTGTTGTATGGAGGACAAGCAGGCTCTGGTTCCGGACTGAAGGTTGGCTTCACGGGACCCGCTTCTCCCACCCTGGTACGCGCCATGCGGATCCACACATCTACCGGAACTGCTCCGGCAAATGCCCCTGCTATCGGGTATGATACCACGGGGCTGAACTTCACCGCAGGTGCTGGGGCACTGCATATTTCCCTTGTTGACTACTATGTTGAGAACGGGGCTAACGCTGGAGACTTTCAGATCACGTGGGCGCAGGTTGCAAGCTCTGGCACAGCATCTAATATGGGGCGTGGTTCTTACCTCGAATACATCGAGCTGCCATGATCTTCGGAAAAAGAGCACATGCTTCTGACCTAGTGGACGCTCACTTTATTATCCTGCTAGGGCAGTCGAATGCAGATGGTAGGAGAGAACCAACGCGTCTGCAAAACACCCAATTCAATTACAAGGGTATAGGCGCTGGTTACCCCACCGTTCGTAGTGGGCAGGACCAGTATGTAGCCAACCCATCCAACGTTTACATCTACCGGAAGGCCGGCATTTACACCGACAACTTCAGCCCCGACAATGGCGCATGGCAGGCATACGTAGCAGGTTCAAATAGCAGCTATGATGACAACGCCTTCGGAACAGAGTTGGCATGTGCTACGCGATTAGCGGACACCACGGGAAAGCCAGTGTATATCATAAAGGTTGCCTTCGGTGGCACGGGATTGTCCGATTCGTGCGACACTTCCACGATACCAGGAAACTGGAACCCCACCATTCGATACATGGCGGCTGAGTTCTGGATCAAACGAGCATTGCGCGACTTCCGTTCAGCCAATCCCACACTTAGGCCACGCCTGTTGGGGATCAATTGGTGGCAGGGAGAGCAAGATGCTGTCGATGACATACCCACGGCTACATACGAGGCCCAGTTTGCACTATTACGTGCTTACATGCAGCGGATTATTGAAGGGAATTTCGTGAGCCAAGACTACATCTGGAACATCACGAAACTGAAGTTCAATGAGAATGCGGCAGAGGTATTGATCAACACCGCTCTCGCCAATATATCCGCTGCACATTCCGACACATTCCTTGTTGATTCGACCCCATATCCGCAAGGTGACGCACTCACACTAGGTGAGGCTTCGCCATTAGCAACGGGCAACCCAAATGCGGATGGAGGCACGGACAACGCGCACTCCTCTTACATCGGACTGCTTGGTGTTGGTGAGTACATGGCCGATAACATGATCGCACACCACGGACTATGACCTACTACCTAGCAATATCAACAGAGGCCGCTACGATAGCCGTTGTGTTCGCTTCGGTTCGCCCGGACGTATTCGAGTATTGGTACGACCTACTGCTATGGATGGAGGCAAAGGGAGGATTCTGGAAATGGATCTCCAAACCCATTGGATTGTGCCATATGTGCGTGGCCGGTCAAATAGGGTTCTGGTGGTCATTCTACGCCTCTGGATGGCACCTGTCCGCCATGCCACACGTCCTCTTCAGCGCATCAGCGGCTATCCTGATCGCCGCGCTGCTCAACAAATTCCACGAATGGACCAAGAAGTAAAGGAGGTCACCACCCCGCCGGATAACGCCACGCAGTTCACCGCCAATGGCAAGGTGTACCGCAAGGCGCTGACCCTGTCCTTCAACCGATACGGATGGATGGAGCAGCTACGCGCCGAGATGGGCGATGGGCGGGACCCGGTGGTGCAGTTCAAGTCCTTGAAGACGGCATACGAGCTACTGAACAAGCAGCAGTTCGCAGACAGCGCCGTGACCATTCATACGGCCATGACCAACATGGCGCGGATCGCTGACCGGGACCCGCATCCGGCCTTCAAGATGGCGATGCTCTTCTGGAACTATGAGGGGGAGGACACGCGAAGGATGACGCCAGAGCTGATGGCTGAGAAGTTGAACGACATGGACGAAGGCGGAATAGACCACGCCTTCCTTTTTCGTCAGGCGGTCAGCAATGCTCCCGGATTGCTCGCCGCTTACAGGGCCTCCATAGAGGCATTTTCGGGACAGGAGAAGACGGCGGACGTGAACGCATAGACCAGGAGATAGAGCGACTGAAGAGGAATCACGACGAACTACTATGGGCACTGAGCGACGGAAGCAAAACGGACATGGAGGCGTGGGATCATTCCGACGTCTTCGAGGTATTCCGTGGGCTACGTATCCACAAGGAGCGGATCCGCAAACTGCTAAACAAGAAGGGCCATGCCGCTGATAACGTTCGACGGGATAGGTGAGAACCTGGTGGACGGCCTTCGCGAGGGTCGGGACGCCCTTGTGCAGTTGCGTGAGGAGACGACCAAGGAGAACGAGGCACTGAAAAAGCTGGGTAATGAGGGAGCACAGAGCAGCCAACGGCTCGCAGGAACCATCGAGGCCACGGCCAAGGCCCTGCAAAAAGTGCGGCAAGAAGCGACGGGTTCGCCAGTTGCAGCAAGCGCGAAAGCAGCGACCGACGCCACCGAAGACCTGAACGACGAGATCCTGCAGACGGCCGAGGGATTGGCGGCGGCGACATTCGCGGCGGATGCCTTGACCAAGGAGCAGAGCGCCATCCGTGCAGAGGCCCTGAAGGTCGCAAAGGCGGTGAAGGAGGGCAAGATCACGCAGGAGCAGGGCTTGGAGATCGCCCGCAAGCTGTCAAAGGAGTATGCGGCGAATGCCTTGGAGATGGCCGCTATCAAGGAGGCGGCGCTGACGGTGAACGCTGAACTGGATAAGACGGACGGCCCTACCAAATCCCTGCGGACCCAACTGCGGGAGGCGCGGGAGGAATTGGACGCCATGGTCGAGGCGAGCGATGGGAACCTGACGCCTGAACTGATCGCGGCAGCAAAGCGGGCCGGTGAACTTCAGGACCGTTTCGGTGACCTCAATGCCACGATCGAGGCGTTCAACCCGGACACCAAGTTCAAGGCGGTGCTCGGGGTGCTGGGGAACGTGGCGGGTGGAGCGCAGGCGGCAAGTGCTGCATTCGGATTACTCGGGACGGAGAGCGATGAACTGAACGAGGCGCTGGTGAAGGTCCAGCAGACAACAGCCTTCTTCCAAGGTTTCCAGGCCCTCGTGGGTGGGCTTGCGGACAACTGGAAGAACCTCCGGACGGTTATAGCGGCGTCCACGCTGGCGACCAACGCGGACACGGCTGCGAAGGCAGCGAACACGGCAGGCACGGCGGCGATGGGCACGGCGAACACGGCGGCCGCTGGCGCCACGGGTGTGCTCACGGGCGCCCTGAACGGGCTGAAGGCGGCGCTCCTGAGCAACCCGATCACGGCTATCGCGGTTGCGGTGCTGGCGGTGGGTGCTGCCTTCCTGAAGGCCACCAGCGACACGCGGGACTATAACGCGGAGCTGGATGAGACGATCGACGGCTTGGAGCGCCTGACGTCCATCCGTACCGAGCAGATCCAGGCGAAGCTCCGGCTGGAGAACATCGCCGCAGAGCGTAGGGCACTAGAGGCAGGAGAGACGGACGCTGCGAAACGCCGTAGGACCGAGGAGGAATACTTGGCGAAGCGGGCGGCGTTGGTAGCGCAGCAGTTTGAGTTCGAGGCCAACATGCTCAACCTGATCAACGAACTGGAATCGCTACGGGGTAAGAACACGGACAGCGCGATCGAGGCGCGTCAGCGGGCTATCCAGAAGCTCGAAGAGTACACCCGCGCCTTTGAGCAGACCGGTCAGGAGATCAAGGAGCTGGAAGAGCAGAACAAGAACGACATCATTCGCTCTACCAACGAGACCGTGACCGCCCGCAGGGAGGCAGCACGTCGCCGTATCGAGATCCAGCAGCGCATGGCCGATGAGATCCTGCGCATCGAGCAGGACCTGGCTAAGAAGGTGGAGCAGGCGAACCTTCAGGGGGCAGACCCTGGCCGTCGCTTGGAACTTCAACGGGAGGCTGGTCTGGCAGAGGTCCGCGAGATCCAGAACACCCTTCAGCAGAAGATCGCCCTTGCCGAAGTAGAGCGCCGCACGAACGCGGCCACGTATGAGCAACTGACCGAGGCCCAAAAGGAGGCGCGGGCACAGGCGCTCATTGATTCGGGCGAGATCAGCCTGACCGTTCAGCAGCAGGAGCAGATCGCGGCCTTGGAGATCGCCGTATGGGAACAGTACTGGAAGGACCGGGTTGAGTTGGATACCGAGAGCCGCAGGACACTGCTTGAACTTCAGGCGGACGGCATCGAAAAGGAGCGGGCAGCGTTCGACCTTGAACTTGATGAGCGGGTCAAGAAGCTCGAACAAGCCGGGGCTACGTCCATCGAGATCGAGAAGTTCGTGCAGGCGCAGCGCGATCAGTTCCGGGTAGGTCAGGTCCAGAAGGCGATCGACCTTGAAGAGCAGACCGCCCTTGCGAAGCTGGACGCCCAACAACGGGGGGCGGAGAGTGAGTTCGCGTTCCAGCAGCGCATCGAACTGGAGCGGCTGTCCATTCAGGAGACGGCGGCGAAGCAACGCCTTGACGCCATCAAGGAGGATACCTCGGACGAGGCTAACCTTATCCGTGCGCAGCTCGAAGGGGTCCTGTCCGACATCGACCGAAAGCGCGAGGAACTGGCGGGGCAGCGACCGGACTTCAACCTGTTCAAGTTGCTCGGCGTGGAGGTCACGGAAGAGCAAAAGGCCCAGCTACTCGAAAGTCTGCGTGTGATCGGGTCCGCCGTGTTCGACGCCGTTCAACAGAACATCGCCCTTCAGCAGCAGCAGGTCCAGTCACAGATAGACGCTACTGACCAGATCATCGAGGACCAGCAGCGGCGCCGCGATGAACTTCAGGCACAACTAGAACAGGAACTAGCCGACAAGGAGGCCGGATATGCCAACGATTCGGACGCCATCCGCGCCCAGATCGAGCAGACCACGGTAGCCGAGCAGCAGGCGCAGGAGGAAAAGCGCAGGCTGATCCAGGAGCAGAAACGCCTCGCCAAACAACAGGTGTTGATCGACGCATCCACGCAGGCGTCCGCCATCGCAGCATCTATCGCCAACCTTGTGAAGTCATGGAGCACGATCCCGTTCGGTATCGGCTTGGTGAGCGCCTTTGCACAGGCGGCGTTGATCGTCTCCACGTTCTCGTCCATCAAGTCGCGGATCAAGAGCGCCACGGCGGACGTGCCTCAGTTCTACAAAGGGACGACCTACGTGGACAAGGAGGGCGCCTATCCGCGCACCCGTGACAGCGTACCGGCGATGCTGGACTACGGGGAGGCTGTGGTGCCGCGCAAGCACAATAAGCGGTGGAAGGGCCTTGTGGAGGGCATCGTGGAGGGTGACTTTGCGCGGGTGCAGCACGAGGCGCTGAAGGAATTGCTCGGGACGAATATCCGCTTGGAGCCGGAGGAGGTGGTGAAGGTCGTGAGGCTAAAAGAGCGAGAACAGACCTTCATCCGGGACACCAGCACGGACAACACCGACGCTCTGCGTAAGGAGGTCCGCGCCTTGCGGGAAGAGCTACGCGAGTTCCGGGAGCAGGAGCGGGACCGTCCACAGGAGCGCGACGGGGTGATCAAGACACCATCACGAACGGTCAGGAAGCGATGAACAAGCGGTGGCAGGTATCGACCGACCAGATGACGTGGGACCGCGAGGTGGTGCCTTTGAACGCCTCGAAGCTCAAGATCACCGAATCCAGGGACCTCGATAGCGGGCAGATCTTCTTCCGGAAGAAACTGAGCACGGCTATCCAGTTCTGGGGGCGGTCTCCGAACAACGACTACGGCTACTTCCGTACCTTCGAGCGTTCGGAGAGCAGGCGGTGTCAGCCCATCTACATCCGGCTTCAACTGTACTGCAACGGGTCGTGGAGCACCTTCTGGACCGGGGTGTTCAGCACAGGCGCTGGGAAGTGGGATCTTGACCAATGCACCTTCGAGGTCAAGCCCGAGACGGTGGATCGGTATACGTGCATCCTTCAGCACTTGAAGGACCAGAAGAACATATTGGACGCTCCCGCCTACCTGACCATGGTGCATAGTGGTCCGGGATTGGAGTTCTACGCCTGTTCGTATGAGTTCGTGGACGAGGTGGGTCCGCTTTGTACCAATCCAACAGGAACAGGGTGGACGTACATGGACGCCTATGTGATCGACATGACGCCGCTCTACCTGGCCCCGACATGGGTTAGAAAGAGGGCCAAGACGATATGCCAAGGCGGTTCACCAAGCCCTCCGGATGATAGTGGGTGGACGCTGTTGTCAAACGACTGCGCAACGGACGGAACTGCCACCTATGTGAAGGGGCTGACCTCGGAAGAACTTGGAGAGCTTATCGTCGATGGTAGCATCTTCCCAGACCTGCAACCGGGCACTTGCGTGGGCGGGGTGTCATATCCGCCAACAGAGGCATACGGTCAGCCGTTCAACGAATTCTCCCGTATCGAACTGTTCGACTGCACCCACCCCATCCATCCGTCCATGTGGCTGTTCATCAGCTTCAGGAGGGTTGACACCGATATTATCGGAAGCGGAGCGTCACGCACCGGAAGGCGCCTTCGTGACGTAGCTGACCTGCTTCTTTCGGATTGCTTCGAGGCCGGGAGTGTGGTGTCTGACTTCTTCGGCATCAACCCGGCGGGGGATGCCGATGGATACGTGGCTGGAGAGAACTACGTGACCAGGCTTGCCACCACGACCGAGGACATTGTGATATGCCAGAAGTCGGACGTGGTATCACTTGGTTCCAGTAACGCAGCAACGAAAGGAGTGATGAGCATGGAAGAGCTGCTTACCGCCTTGTTTGCGATGTTCAGAATCGCGTGGGACATAGACGACGATGGCAACTTCCGTATCGAGCACATTTCATACTGGACACGTCAGCAAGGTATTGAACTGTCCGACCTTACTCGGGTGAATGAGTACCTGCTCTATGAGCACGGAGCCACTGACGTCCCGCGCATCGAGCGCCTGAAGTTCATGGAGCAGTCAGGAGAGGATTTCCAAGGTGAGGACATCCTTTATGATTCGCAGTGCGCATCTGAAAAGGTCGAGGAGATCTCGCCAGGGAAGGTCACTACGGACGTTGGTTTGATACTGTCCGACCCAGAGGCTGTTTCAAAGGATGGCTTCGTGTTCCTTTCCGCCAGCTACGGTTCGGGCATATATAGCACCGTGACCGGAACAGGGGTCCTTTCCGGGGATGTCATCTGGAACGCTCCGTTCGCGAAGGCAAACCTTCAGGATGCGTTCTGGCGTCACGACCGATACCTACCGTCAGGCAATATGAACGGCGAGGATGTGGACTTTGACGGGTCCAAGGATTCCATCACGCAGGAGACAACGCGGGCATCTTTCTGCTGCGTAGCGAAGTCCATAGACGCCAAGAAGTCCATCGGCACTGCGCTAGGAACAGCCATTGGCGTTCGCGCCACGGTCGTATCCATCACATACGACCTCAGCGTTGACCGTGTGGAGTTCGAGTTCAGCTACCCCTACTGACCACGCAAATGAGCACCCGCACGTTCTTGATGCAGCGCCCCCTTGATTTCGAAGATCAAGAACCCGGCACCAGCTCCGATAGCCATGCCGGTGGCAAGCTGCTTGGAGTCGGGGTCCTGCTGGATAAGACCGTAAAGGCTTCCGCATACAACACCAACGAGGGCGCCGTGCAACCTATCTCGACCCGCCTTCTCCAGTTGCTCCCCCGCCATTTCGAGCCTCAGGTCGATCTTCTCGGAGGGGGCCTCAGGAAGTCCCTGACCAAAGGCAGACGCGCTCAGGGATGCGGCAATAGCAAGGACGAACAGGTGTTTCATACCCCCAAAAGTACGAAATGAGCTTCCCCCACATCAACAAGCAGGTCAAGGCGGCTTTCCGCTGGTACGACGACGAGGGACTGCGCACCCGCCACACCAAGGCTTGCAAGGACGAATCAGCGGACTGCCCATTCGCCCTGCGCATGTCCAACGAGGAGATCCTGCCGTTCCAGTTCGTAGCGGCCTTCACCAACGACCCGACCCGCTTCGTAGACTACGCGGAGAACGTCCCTACGGCGTGGTCTATCCGCGATCTTGACGGGAACCAGGTGGCGAACCTCACGGAGTTCATCTACGCCCTGAGGATAGATGAGTTCCTGAACCCATCCCGCGTCTACATCACCTTGGAGGAGCCTTTGGAGCATGGCCTGGACCTTGATGATGGGTTGTATGAGATGCGGATGACCCTTGCTGATGGGTCATTCCGTTACAGCGAAACGTTCCGGATATGCGGGACGAAGGAAGAGCTTGAGGATTGCTGCTACACACTGACGTGGCGATCCTGCGGGGATGTGGGTACCCAGCGGTATGCCCACAATGACTTCCGGAATATGATCTACCTGGAGGCCAGTAAGCTCGCCTACGTGGGCAAGGCGGTGGCCGTGTACGGAGAAGAGCAGGAGGACGACAAGGAAGGGGCGCCAGTTACCGCACGGGTGCGCAAGGACGTCCGCTGGAACGTGGAGATGCCGGGCCTGCCGTGGTTCCTGATCGACGCCTTAACGGAGATCCCGGCGCACGATGACGTTCAGCTCATGGTGCCAGCCGGAAGCGGGTTCGACGTGATCGAGCAGGTGCAGATGTCGGTATCGTGGGCGGCTGGGGAGACATGCACGGGGACCGTGGCGTGGTCGTTCGTCACCGACGAGAGCACGGTGGTGAACGGGTGCTGCGAGGAATACGAGCCTGCCTGCATCGAGACGTGCGGGGAGTTCGACGGCATCCTTGGCATCCATGAGCCGGAACTGGATGACGTGTTCCTCATGGACCGCAAGAACTACGGCACCTTCGTGGGGATAGGAACCCCGGACGACAGGCAGGAGGGCTTCGGGTTCCTCACGGCATGTCCAACGGGGCTGGCGACCACTACGCAGGAGGGATACGAGTACGTCTATTGGGATGGATCGGATTGGGTGCCAGCCGTGGTGCTCACGACCGTAGTGGGTAACGGCTGCGAGGAAGGCACCTTCACGTTCTACGGGACGAGCATGGGCCAGTTCCTTGTCCAGATCCAGTACTCGGTGGATGAGGGGGTGTGGATCGACGTAGGCGAGCCGGTGCCTTCGAGCAACTTCGTGGAAGGGGTGACGCTGGAACTGGACGTGCAGCCCGACGAGTTCCGGGCGCGTATCGTGGGTAGCGACTGCGTGATCGCCAATTCAACGCCGGTGGAGGCCCCCTATGTAGGTATCGAGGGCCTTTGGGTGAATGATGCGGACCGGGCGGATGCGAACGGCTCCTACCATGTGTATGGCACTTTCAACGGTCGCACGCAATACCAGAACGCCCATGGTTACCTGGTGCAGTGGATCGTGGATAGCGAAACCGAGCCAGGTACCATCTACGCGTACTGGCGTATCAATGATCCGGCGGACGATGCTGGCTGCTATGGCTACCAGTATACTGATCCCGGACCGGAGGATGGCGCGAGCCCGCTGGACAACCCGTTCTGGAACGGGGGGGATTGGGGCGATGACGTGTACCTGACCACCTGCAGCTGAGCCATGGAGGACGCGATGGACGCCTTTGTTGCCGAGGAGCTGCAGGCCTTCGCGCAATACCTGCTGGAGCAGGCGAAGGAGCGGCTATTGCGGCGCAACATCGTGGCGGACCGCGACCTGCTGAACAGCCTGGCCACGCAGGCGGCGGAGAAGGAGCTGCGCCTGTGGTTCGCCGACCATGGCCGGATGCATGACATGGGTGCGGGCAAGGGCTACGAGAAGGGGAAGTTCATGGGCGTGGAGGAGCGCGGGGAGATCCTGAAGGGCCGCACGCCGAGCAAGTGGTACAGCCGCATGGCCTGGGGCAGCGTGTACGGTACGCTGGTGAACAACCTGGCGAACAAGTATGTGCAGGAGGTGCCGGGCCTGATCACGGGGGCGGTGGAACTGGACAGCGCACTGACCGCGTGCGAAGCGCTGGCCGCAGCCCTGGCGGCCGAAGTGGATAGAGCCCGGAGGCCAGCTGGCGCCGCGTTAGCTGACGGCGGCGACCAGGCCTACCCGACCCACAACGACCGCGAACGAGGTGCCGTGGATACTGGTATGGGTCACAACCTCGTGGCAATTCAAGGGGGCCGATGGGAAAGGCATCTATTACAGTACGGACGATGTGGCAACGCCAGACCTATGCACCACATGGGTGGCGTTCACGGGCGAAAACCCGCTTCCGACAGTAGACGAGCTTCAATGTGTAGAGTGCGACTAGTTCGGGGGCGAACATTGAAGTTCGACGAACGGACCTGCCTTCGATACGTGCCGTGTTTCGCCTTAGAAACAACACGGCACCATGTCGATCAACGCATTCACCTGTCCTACCTGCGACGATCAGTTGCAGGAGATGTCCTTCAATGATTGCGCCCCGGAGTTGCTGGACAACGGTATCCTGTACCTGTTGCTCGCACGTCCGGACCAGCCTTTCAGCAACATCGAGGACCCCGCTGAACACAGCGAGCGAACCAGCAACACCAGTTCCGCCTCCAACGCTGTGCGCCGCCTGAAGGGGGTGGGCAGCTACTCGCACGAGTTCGGCGATAGCTACACGATCGGGCGCGACACGTATTACAACAAGAACACCGGCACCCTGGTGTTCAAGATCTACGACAACAACGCGACGAACTACGAGTTCATGCGTTCGCTCGGCTGCAACACGCAATACCTAGCGTGGCCCATCGACAGCCAGGGCAACATCTACGGCGGGAACGATGGCATCAAGGTGGTCCTTCAGGGCCGCGAGAACATCACCGAGAGCGTGGACGAGAAGAAGTTCATCGAGGTGCAGGGCCAGCACAAGTACAAGAACGCCCCTCCGCGTGACACCTACGCGCTGGCCGGTGACATCGACCTGGACGGAAACGTGTAACAACGAGCGACAATGGCAGCAGGAGATCCTTACTTGGAATGTGACGCAACGGGGAAAAGGTTGCTCACCGACGCCTCCGGGCTTGTTGAAATGCTGAACGCCTTACTGGTCGTTACCGACACGGGCAAGGTCGGGCTGCGTACCGTGACCGTCAGCGCCGCCGCTGAGGACATCTCGCAGGCGGTGACCTGCTCTGAGAGCCTGATGGACCTGGAGCAGTTGCTGCGGAAGATGATCGTGGAGAGCCCGGACGGGAAGCCTGCCATCGGGCTGATCGAGGAGTCTTGATCCACTGACCAACAACAGCGAGAGGCCGTGTAACAGCGGCCTTTCGCATAACAGGAAAGGCCATGGCAGACGCATTGACGTGTACGGATGCACAGCGCGGCACGGAGACGCTGGTGAAGGAGTTGTTCGTGAAGATGGACGATGGTAGCTATGCCGTGAAGGTCACGACCGTGACGGGTGGCGACGCGGTGGACTGCGACCTGACGGAGGTGCCTACGCTGAACATGCTTCAGGGGGCCATGGTCCGCATTGATGACGTGCTGGTGTTACAGATCCAAGAGGTGAGCTGATGGCATACACCGAACTCACATGCGACGAGGCGGCTCTTCCATTGGAGGAATTGCTGCGCGGTGCGATGAAGTTGCATGAGGATGGGACGTATTCGTTACAGGTGGTGAACATCACGGACGGGGTCACGTCCTTCACGCTCACGAGCGGGTCGGTGACGGATACCTATACGTACGACTTCGACTCCGAGGGTCGTCCGGCGTTCGTACGCCAAGGCTTTGAGGATGATGCGGACGAGGGTAACCCTGTATGGACCGTTATCTGGACCGATGGCGGTGGTTTCGGGTTCGGGTGGCACATCTCCAATGAAATCGCCGAAGTCCTCTATTACAGCCTCGACGATGTAGCGACCCCTGACCTGTGTACTACATGGGTTGCGGTGGCAGGAAGTAACCCATTGCCGGTGTTCACATGAGCGCAGACGACAAGCAGAGGATGGCTGACGCGGTAACATGGATTATGCGGATCCTCACAGGAATTGGAGCCTTCTTCCTCATCAAGACCTACGGGGTGATGAGCGACACCAACACCATGTTGCAGGAGCACCTACGCCAGTACGCCAGCGATAGGGTAGAGGTGCAGGTGCGCCTTGGCATCGCAGAGAAGGAACTGGAGCGCGTCCGCAACGAAAGGGAGGCGCGGTACAACAGGCAATACAACAACAACGACCACCAATGATAAACAACCTCATCACCGGAGCCGTAGTGCTCTACGCCGTAGCCGTGGGATACCACATGTACAAGGGCAAGTCATTCAGTGCTGCCCTGTTCTGGGTGTTCACCTGGTTCCGTGGCCTGTTCAGCGCACCCGTTCAGCAGGATCCGCCAGCAGAGGCGCCGAAAGCGAAGCGCAAATGAGCAACGCACCCGAAGCCACGAAGGGCCAGAAATGGGCCGCGATCGCTACGCTGGTGGTCCTTGCTGGAGCCTTGGTCTACGCCCTGAACAGTGAGGCGTTCCGGCTGCTCCTGTCGGTGGACTGGCCGAAGCTAGTGATCGGCACGGCGGCGGGTATCCTCTCCGGCCTTGGCTTCGGGTACGGACATGCCGTGTACGATGTGCTGCTCCGCGACCCTTGGCGCAACCTGCTATCCAAGTGGACGCGAAAGCGATCATAACTGCTGGCCTTGCCGGGGTGGTCCGCTGGGCCATCATGCGGGTACTTCCCCGCGCGATGGTGGGCACCGTAGCCGCTGGCGCTGGGGTGGACTTTGAAAGCTCCGTGATCGACTTGTCGCAAACTGCGCAGGAGGTGCGGGTCAGCGCCGTAACGCTGGCCGACCTCGATCGCATGGAGCGGGAGGGGGTCATTGACAGGAGTAATGACCTGCCATCGGCAGGCATCTACCCACTACGTGACCTGTCGATCGTGGACACGCGCTACTGGCACCACACGGCAAGCGCGGAAGGCACCACATGGGACCAGATCGCCAAGGTGCACATTCAGCGCGGATGGGCCGGGATAGGCTACCACATCGGGATAGACGAAGAGGGGACGGTGGCGATTTTGAACCCTTTGAACAGGCGGACGAACCACACGGCCGGGAGGAACACGAAGGGGATCGGGGTGGTGCTGCTGGGGAACTATGAGGAGCACGAACTGAGCGAGGCGATGAAGAAGTCGATCGGGCGGGTCAGGATGTACCTGGACCTTATCGACATCACGAAGGAGCTGCTGCACAGGGATGTGAAGGCCACGGCGTGTCCCGGGAAGTACGCGGTGGAGTTTCTACGGACACCTGCTCAGAAATAGGCGGTGAATGGGTGAAGATTGGGGGCATGAAAAAGACACGCCACTACATCATTCTAGCCGCATCAATGCTGGCGCTTGGATACTTGGTCGGAGCCTTCGGATCGGCATCATTCAACATCGCCGAATGGAGCGAAAAGGCGCGGTGGATGGTCGCTTCAATTACCGCATTCGTGACGATGTTCATTGTTGGCGCAATTGCCAGCTATCCAAACTGACCCCATGAAAGACGCCCGGATATGGCTCGTCACCGCGCTGGTGTTCTTCATCCTGATCTGGGGCGTGTTCTACTATGCGCGGTCTACGGTCAAATGTCCCGAGCCTATCACCACATGGGAGGCCCTACGGGACCTTCAGGCAAAGGCCGCAAGGACCGACAGCCTTGATGCCCTGATGACCACCATCCTGAGCGCCGCCGAAGACGCCCACAAGGAGCACGTCAACGAGATCGTACGCCGCCCACAACCTTCATTCGATGACTACTTCACGAATTCTCCAGATCGCGCTGCTGCTCGGGCTAAATGGGATAGCATCCTCATGCGCCGCCCAGCACGATACGACTACCGTACCGACAGCGCCGGACACCTGCTTTCTCCTGATACCGTGCGCTGAGATCGACACGGCGGCGGCTTACAGGTCCATGTTGAACGCCACGGCGCGGGACCTTGCTATCGACCGGGCGAAGTGCCTCTACCGGGAATGGACGTTGATCGGCAGGACGGAGGCGCTGCACCTTGAAACCAAGGCGGCGAAAAGGGAGGAACGGGAACGGTGCGACTTCACGGTAAAAGCCTTGGAGGACAAACTGTACGCCGAACAGCGGATCAGCGACCGGCTCAGGCCATGGGCCACGATAGGGAAGGTCACGGTGGGGCTAGGTCTTGCGGCTGGCGGATACGGCCTTTACCGGCTCGTGAAATAACCCGGACACCTGCTCGCCAAGGTTGAAGGAAGGGGTGAAGATTAGCGGCATGGACACCAAGCGCATATTGATAGGGGCTGGGCTTGTATTGGCATCCGTCTCCAGCCTAATGCTTTCGGCTTTCACGGACATCTACGTAGCGTGGAAGGTGCTGATAGCATTAGGCGTGATCATTGTTTCCACGGCGTACCTGGTCAAATGGACAGGCAGCCCTTATGGGTTTGCGAACATCCACCCCGGAGACGGCATCATCGACCTGCGCACAGACGCCCGCCGCAGAGGCATCGTGGTGGGCCGCAACTTCACCGACCCACCCGGCAATGCCCAAGGGGAGTTGGTATCGGTCACGGCAAGGTTCTGGTCTGACCAGATGCCCGAGGTGATCAATGTCGGAGAGTTCCGCCGTGAGACGTTCATCGAGTACATGACCAGACCCACGGGCTTCGGCAAGACGCATTGGGCGCTGTTCTTCCTTATTCAGTTGGTGCTCGGCATCGGCATGGCC
>JAKQEI010000169.1 GCA_029573495.1 Bacteroidota bacterium
ACCTCCAGCACCTGCATGCCAGCGGCTTCATCCGTGGCCAGGTCCTCTGCGATGAACGCATCGATCCGCTCGTTCAGATCGGTCGTCAAGGCATTGATATCCATCGGGTCGATGCCGGTGAATTCGATCCCCAGCTGTGCAGTGCCGTTGATGCTGCGTGCGGTACCAGGATCGTAGGTGTTCACGATAAGGTGAGATCCGGGCCGCACGTAAAGGTCCGCGCTACGCTCTCCGACGCGCAGCTGCATCCGGGCGGTCCCTTCCACCTCTCCAGTGAGGGTCACCGTTCCGGCGGTGTCGAGCAAGCCCCGTGCGACAAGTTCGGTACGCAGGGTGAACAGGTCTTCGTACCGGTAGAGCGAGACCACGTCCGATCCCAAGCCACGGGCGGTCACTTGCAGGCTGAAGCTGCCGGCGGAGAGCAGGGTGCTGGTGAGGAGGGCGAGGCCGAGCAGCAGGGAGCGCATCACAGGCGTGTTCCGATGTCCATGGGGACCAACGCGGAAACATCGGCCTTATTGGAGATCAGTTCACGGACGATGGTGCTGCTGATGTGCGCGTGCTCGGGTGCTGAAGGAAGGAAGATCGTCTCCACCCCCGCAAGTTGGCGGTTCATCAGGGCGATGCTCCGCTCGTAGCCATGGTCCGTGCTGTTGCGCAACCCGCGGATGATGAAACGGGCGCCCACCCGCTTGCACAGCTCCACCGTCAACCCTTCGAACGCGACCACGTCCACGTTCGGATGTGCCTTGAACGCGCTACGGATCCAAGCCAGCCGCTGCTCCTGCTCGAACATCGTGCGTTTCGTGGTGTTCACGCCCATGCCGATGATGATGCGCTCGAACAACGGCATGGCCCGTTCAACAATGCTCACATGGCCCACCGTGATCGGGTCGAAGGTGCCTGGGAAAACGGCGATCGGTCTGCTCATGGCCGGAGGATCTGGAGTCTAAGGTCCGAAGAAACTGAAGTGTATCGTACCATACTGACGGGTCCGCTGATACCCGGCCCACTGGCTCGGATCGGTCTTCTCATGATGCTCCACGATCAGTACGCCTTCCTCACCCAGGAGGCCCGCCTGGTGTACAAGGTCCGGTATCCGATCAACGCTGTCCAGGTGGAACGGTGGATCCGCGAACACCACGTCATATTGACCGCGGTGACTGCCGAGGAAAGTGAACACATCGCCCTTCACCATGCGCCATCCGTTCTCGTTCAACTCGCGTGCCGTTCGCTGCATGAAAGCGTAGAGGTTCCTGTCCTGTTCCACCGAGATCACTTCCGCAGCGCCGCGTGAAAGGAATTCCAACGAGATGTTGCCGGTACCCGCAAAAAGGTCGAGCACGCGGATACCCTCCAGCGGTACGCTATGCTGAAGTACGTTGAAGAGTCCCTCTTTAGCGAAATCCGTGGTGGGACGGGCCTCCATCTCGTGCGGCGGATGCAGCCTACGGTTGCGATACTTCCCACCTACGATACGCATGCGATCTGTTCGAAAGCGGCGAGCCAGCGGTCGGCCTCCATCCCGCCGGGCAGATCTCCGATGGCCGTGGACGGGACCGCCGGTTGGTGATCGGTGAAATAGGCGGTGAGCAGATCGCGGTCCACCTTGGTCAAATGGGTGCCACCGGTGCGCAACGCGATGCCATCGGGGCGCAGTCCGGCATGCTCAGTGGCCATCAAGCAGAAGTATAGGATGTCCTCGGGTGTTCGCGCTGGATAGGAGGTGCTCAATAGCAGTGTCCGCTCGTCGGCAATGGTCACATCCAGCCGGTCCGCTCCGCGGTGCAGCAACAGCACGGGTCCCAGATGCGCCCGCGTGCGTGCGCCGTTCACCATGACGGCTTGGAGCG
>JAKQEI010000171.1 GCA_029573495.1 Bacteroidota bacterium
CAGCATTTCGCGGCCTTGCTGCAGCCGCGGAATGGGGATCGCGTCCATGTCGGTAGTGCATGCCAGGCGCCAGTTGCCCACCGCGAAGTCGGCCTCGTGGCCAATGAGCACCGTGTCGTTCTGCACCACGGCATGTAGGCCGTGCGCATCGGCGAGGAAGAGCATGCTCTGGTGAAGGAAGCTGAGATCGTATTGGCGCAGCAGGGCCACGGCCTCGGGCACATCGGCGCAGCGCTCAAGGATATCGCGGCCGAGCCTGGAGAAGTCGATGGCCTTCTTGCCGTGGAAGGGTGCGACATCCTTGGGCTGAATGCCCAGACCGTCGAAGACCAGCCCCATCTCGTTCATCCCCAGTTGATCGGTCCATGGAATGAAGGGATGTCCTTTCCAGGAGCTGAAGTACACCGCGCCATGGACGTCCGGCCCGCCCGGAGCGAAGCGGATGCGGGCGTCGATGCACCACGAGTCCTCGTTGTTGCCGATGTAGGTGCGTCCCTCGTGGCTGGTCAAGAAGGCCGTGCAGGCGCGTGCGGCGAGGTGCGCCAGGAGTGCGAAGGCGAGCAGTACGGTTGATCGATGCATGTGACCTTCAATGCATGCGATCGGGAAGCGTAACGCGAAGGGAGGGCTATTCCGCCGAACGCGACGTGCTCTTCTTCTTCGCAGCCGTTCCGTTGGTAGGAGCGTTCTTCAGCAACTTCAGCTCGTACAGGTCGGTCCGCCGATCGCGCATGATGCGTACGCTGCCATGCGCGTTCAGCTCCTTCAGCAGGTCCCGGTCCACATCCACGATCAAGGTCATCTCCGTGTTCGGCGTGGCCTCGCTCTTGATCCCGTTGGTGGGGAAGGCGAAGTCGCTCGGCGTGAAGACGGCGCTCTGCGCGAACTGGATGTCCATGTTCTCCACCTTGGGCAGGTTGCCCACGCTGCCGGCGATGGCCACATAGCACTCGTTCTCGATGGCGCGGGCCTGTGCGCAGCGACGCACGCGCATGTAGCCGTTCTGCGTGTCGGTGAGGAAGGGCACGAAGAGGATCTGCATGCCCTGCATGGCCAGCAGGCGTGAGAGCTCGGGGAACTCCACGTCGTAGCAGATGAGGATGCCCACCTTGCCGCAGTCCGTGTCGAACACCCGCACTTCGTCGCCGCCTACCATGCCCCAGTACTGCACCTCGTTCGGCGTGATGTGCACCTTCTCGAACTTCTCCCACGTGCCATCGCGCCGGCACAGGAAGCCCACGTTCTTCATGTGCTCCCCGTCCAGCATCGGCATGGATCCGGTGATGATGTTGACGTTGTAGCTGATGGCGAGGTCCACGAACTTCTGGCGCAGGGGCTCGGTATGGCGTGCCAGTCCGCGCATGGCACGGGCCTCGTCAAGATCATTGTACTCCGCGAGCAGCGGGGCATTGAACAGTTCCGGGAAGAGGCAGAAATCGGCCTGGTAGCTGCTGACCGCATCCACGAAGAACTCCACATGTTCGCAGAGGGCGTCGAAGTTCGACACGGGCCGCATCTGCCATTGGACAAGGCCCAGGCGCACCACATCGTTGGCGCGACCTGCGATCTTCGGGCGCTGGTCGTAGTAGATGTTGTTCCACTCCAGCAGTGTGGCGTACTCGAGCGAGCTGGTATCGCCCTGCAGATAGCCCTGCATCACCTTCAGCACATGGAAATCGTTGCTCAGCTGGAAGGAGAGGGTCGGGTCGTAGATCTCCTTCAGTTTCACCTTGTCGATGTACTCGCGTGGCTTGAGCGAGTCGGCGTACTGGCCGTAGTTGGGGATGCGTCCACCAGCCACGATGCTCTTGAGGTTGAGCCGCTCGCATAGCTCCTTGCGCGCCTCGTAGAGCCTTCTCGCCAGGCGCATGCCCCTGAACTCGGGATGCACGAAGACATCGATGCCGTAGAGCACGTCTCCGGAGGGGTCATGCGTCGCGAAGGTGTAGTTGCCCGTGATCTGCCGGTAGGTGTGATTATCGCCATAGAGATCGTAATCCACGATGATCGAGAGCGCCGATGCCACCACCTTCCCGTTGACCGTCACACAGAGTTGTCCTTCCGGGAAGAGGCCGATCAATGTGCGGATGTGGTCTTCTTTCCATATGGCACCCGCCATATCCGGGTAGGCCTGCACCATGGCATCGCGCAGGTTCTGGAAATCCTCGAGTTTCAGGTGACGAAGGCGGATACGCATGTCATTGCTCATGGTGCGAAGGTACCTTCGACGTATGGGTCTGAAGATCATCCTCACCGGTGCCACGGGCTACGTGGGCGAAGGCGTGCTGCTGGAATGCTTATCGAATGAAGCCGTCGAGGTGGTACTGGTCGTTGGTCGACGAGCTTGCGGAAGACAGCATGCCAAGTTGCAGGAGCTGCTCCTTCCGGACTTCCGGGACCTCATCTTGGTGAAGGACCAATTGGCGGGATACGATGGCTGCTTCTTCTGCGCGGGTGTGACCTCGTTGGGCAAGGGGGAGGAGGAGTACACGCGGCTCACCTACGACACCACCTTGGCATTTGCCCGGGCCGTACGTGCCAGCTCCCCGCAGGCCACCTTCAACTATGTCTCAGGTGCCGGCACGAACATCAACGGCCGTCAGATGTGGGCTCGCGTGAAAGGTCGCACGGAGCTGGAGCTCTCCGACCTGGGCTTCCGGCAGCAGTTCAACTTCCGGCCCGGCCTGATCACGCTTACGCCCGGCATGCGCAACCCCAAGTGGTGGATGCGGGCCATGGTACCGGTGTTCGCCGTGTTGATGCCATGGGTCTCCTGCAGCCTGAAGCAGGTGGGTCTCGCCATGATCCACGCCGTGCAGGGTGGCTATCCGAAGATCGTGCTGGAGGTGAAGGACATCAAGGAACTGGCGCGCACGACCGTACCCTCATGACGGTTATCCTGTCCGATGGACGCGGCTTCCACTCCGCCTTCTTGAAGGCTTGGCTTGGGACGCGACGGCGTGCGATGGTAGGATGGAACGGGATCTTCATGCGGTCATTCCGGGCGGGCTACATTCGATCGGTACAATGGAGCTGAAGGAGGAGGATATCCGGTTGATCCTGGGCTTGAAGCTGAAGCGGGCCAGGCAGGCGGAAGGCCTTTCGCTGGCGGAGCTCGGGCAGCGCACTGGTCTCTCGGTGAGCTACCTCAACGAGATCGAGAAGGGGCGGAAGTATCCCAAGGCGGAGAAGCTCGCCGCATTGGCCAAGGCGCTCGGCACCACCTTCGACAAGCTCGTGAGCCTGAAGCTGGACAAGCACCTCGCACCGGTCGGTGAATTGTTGCAGGGTGGCATCTTGAAGGAGATCCCCTTGGACCTGTTCGGCATTGACCGCGGGAAGTTGGTGGAGCTCATCGCCAACGCACCGGCCAAGGTCAGTGCCTTCATCAGCACGCTCACCCGGATCGCCGCGAGCTACGACCTCAGCCAGGAGCACTTCTACTTCGCTGCCCTGCGTTCCTACCAGGAATTACATGGGAACCACTTCGTGGAATTGGAGGAAGCGGCCCGGCACTTCCGGGAGCATCACGGCTTCAAGGAGCGGGACCTGCCAACGAGCGAGCGCCTGCGGGTTATTCTGGTGGATGAGTTCGGTTATGCCGTGGAGGAGACGGCACTGCAGGACTATCCCGAGCTCATCCATATCCGCAGCGTGTTCATTCCCGAAAGACGCAAGCTCCTGATCAATGCTCGGCTGGCGGAGAACCAGAAGGCATTCCTCCACGCCAAGGAGCTGGGCTACGCCTATCTCGGTCTGAGCGGTCAACGGGCATTGATGACGCCCTGGCCACGCGCCACCAGCTTCGATCATGTGCTCAACAACAGCAAGGCCAGCTACTTCGGCGGAGCCTTGTTGCTGCCACCCGCCGCCTTGCTGGAGGGGCTGCGCCTCTTCTTCGCAGCGAGCACCTTCGTGGGGGAACGTCTGTTGAACCTGCTGGGAACGTACAACTCCTCACCGGAGATGTTCGCCGTGCGGATCACGAACCTCGTGCCCCATCACCTGGGTGTGCATGGCCTCTTCTTCCAGCGGTTCGACCACCACCGCATGCGCGATTCCGTGGAGCCGATGAAGGAGCTCTTCCTGGACCGGCATCAGGATCCGCAGGAGATCGAGATGCTGAACGATGCGGTGGGTGCCTGGCTGAAGAAGGTCCTGTTCAGTCGCATCGACGATCTGCGGACGAGGAAGGAGTACAAGGGCCCGCTGTGCGAAGCTCACCGTTTCACCGGACCGGGTGGTCAGGTCTACTTCGTGATCGCCATCGGCAGGATGATGGGTCGCGACCCGGACAGAAGCCTTGCCGTATGCATCGGGATGGAGGTGAACGGCGCCAACGAAAAGGTGATCGGGTTCCTTCATGATCAGGCGGTGGGGACCTCTCCATTGCTCCCACGCCCCGTGGTGGCCGAGCGCAATGAACGGGCGCAACGGATCAACGCCGCCATGGAGCGGTTGGTCAAGGACCGGATGGCCAGGGAATCCTGATGAACCTGCCGATCTTCACCGCATCATGGAACAGGTCCCCTTCGTATTGTCCGGCGGCGGTGCGCGCGGCGTGGCCCACATCGGGGTGCTTGCGGCATGTTCCGAAGCGGGGATCGTCCCGTCCGTCATCAGCGCCACCAGTGCGGGCGCGCTCGTGGGAGCCTTCATCGCGGCAGGCTGGACTCCGAAGCGGTTGTCCGAACTGGTGCATCAGGAATGGGGCCTGCACCTGACCCGTTGGCGCGTGCTCCGCGGCGAACGGCTCACCCAGCGCGTGTTGGGTGAACTACTGGAAGCCCACCTGGGCGTCCGAACCTTCGAGGAGCTACGGATCCCTTTGCATGTAAGCGCCACCGACTTCATCACCGGTGCCCAGCGCATCTTCAGCAGCGGTCCATTGGTGCCGGCGCTGCTCGCGGCCAGTGCGGTGCCCATGATCTTTCCGGCGGTGGTCATTGACAAGGTGCCCTACGTGGATGGCGGGCTCAGCAACAATCTGCCCATCGAACCCTTCGCCGACCGACGCGCGGAGACCATCGCGGTGTATGTGAACCCGCTGCCACCGTGGACCGGCAGGCGGCGTGTCACCGCCACCATCGACCGGGTCTTCCATCTCAGCTTTCGACCCATGGTAGCGCGCAGTGCGCAAGGATGCCGGCTCTACATCGAGCCGCCGGAGCTAGCACGCTTCGGCATGTTCGATCTGCGGCACCTGGCGGAGATCGAGCGCGTTGGGTATGCCTATGCGAAGGCGCTGCTGGCGGACCATTGACGCATGGCGCGGTGAGTCGCGATCTCGCATCCTTACTTCCACACGAGCAGGAGCAGTCCACCCGTGATCAGCGCTGTGGCTGCAGCAACGCGCCAGGTGAAGGGCTCCTTCAGGAAGAGGAAACAAAGGACCAGCGTCACCACGATGCTGGCCTTGTCGATCGCGTTCACGACGGAGACCTCGCCGATCTTGATGGCCCGGTAGTAGAACAACCAGCTGAGGAAGGTCGTTAGTCCGGAAAGACCGAGGAAGAGCAAGTCGCGACCGGTGAGCAACTGCAACTTGCCGACCAGGCGGAAGGCGAAGGCATTACCCCAGACCAGCAGGAAGATCAGACTGGTGCGCACGACCAACGCCACATCGCCGCTCACGTTGCGCATACCGAGTTTGGCGATCACCGCCGTTACCCCGGCGAAGACCATGGCGAGCAGGGCGTAACCGATGGAGCGATCCATGGATCGAAGATCACATTTGGCGCAAGATCGGGATCGATCCCGGCGGTTCGCTCACCGCTCCACCAACACCGGTAACGAGAGGCGCTCGTTAGCACTGATGACCTCGATCAGTACAAGGGAGGCATCGGTGGGCAGTTGTCCGGCAGCCAGCGGGAGCGTCCGTGTCTCGTTGACGGTCATACTGCCTTCGAGCAGAGTTTCATGCACACGTCCCAATGCATCGATCACACGGACGTGCACCCGCTGGTCCAGACCGCTCCGCACCGTGATCATGGCATTCTCCATCATCGGGTTCGGGGTGATCGTCACCTCCACTTCACTGGTCACGTCAGCGGAATCCACCGGCACGGCGCAGGCGCCCAGGTGACAACCGTGTCCCAGGTGGGCGGGGACACCGTTCGCACTGATGCAGATCGTATGCGCGTTGGCCGGGTTACCCGGTGGGAAATGACATACAGCGACCTTGTTCAGCGCGTTGCCGCAGCGCACATCGACCACTTGAACGAATACCGAGTCCGTCGTTGCGCAGGCCGTGTCGTCGGTCAGGGTGACGAAATACCAGGAACTGGCTGTATCACAGACGGTCAACGAGGTGGTCGTGTTTCCGTTGCTCCACAACAATTGGGTAGGTGCCGCCCCGGTGACCACCGGCTGTAGAGTGGTGCAGGCCAAGGGGTCGTAACCGAAGTAGAGCGTGACCGTATCGTTGGGAAGGTCCACCGAGCATTGGGCTTGGGCAGAGAGACCTGTCGCGATCAGCAGGACGAAGAAGGGTAGGCGAGGGTTCATCGTTGCATCAAAATTACCGGTATCGCCTATGGCGGTCAAATGACGGGCCAAGGCGAAGTGCACCATCTCACCTGCTCAACGGTCAGGGTCCGTAGCGCATAGTATCATCATTTCATGCGCAGGTCGGGCACTTTCCGCTCGGGACATGACCATTTGGGATCAGTCGCCGCGAAGGGAGGTGGCCTATCCCTCATGGTACAAGGAGTCGCGAACCAGCCATTCGAAGGATCATCCTGATCAGCAGATAGGCTGGAGCGTCTGATCGCCCTATAGCTTCAGCCAGCGTGTCGCATGCCTACCATCCACACACAGGGTGTATGGTCCCGATGTCAGCGATCCGCCGTCAATGACCGCTTGCGGCCCTTCAGTACGCACGGCGAGCACCTCCCGGCCGCTAGCGTCGAACAAGCGGATCAGGTGGACGCCGGCACCAAGGGTCACATTCAGGACGCCGGTACCGGGGTTCGGCCAGATGGCGATGGGCGAGTAAGCCTGTTCGGGAATTCCGGTACCCGAGCCAGGGCCAAGCTTGAGTACGAAGGCATCACCACTCGTTGTCGCCGTAAGGATGTGCTCACCATCACCGGGGTCGAAATCCACCGCGTTGCTGAACGCACCGGTCAGGTGGATCACATCGCCCGCTGCGTTCACATGCACGGAGCGCGCGGCATCGTAGCCTGTGTTGCCGAAGGAAGTGGCGGACAGCAGTTCCCCGGATCCCGCATACTTCAACAAGTAGATATCGCCTTGGTGGAAAGCGCTCAGTTCCTGCACGCCCGGTCCGGGATCGAAATCGATGGTGCCGGTGAAGGTGCCGCAGGCGTAGACGTTGCCAGCCGCATCACAGGCTACGTCATAGCCGTTATCGTAGCTGGCACCGGGGCTGGTCGTGGGAACCCCGTAGCCATGTGCCCAAGCGAAGCTGCCATCCGAGTTGAGTTTCATCACGAACATATCCACCACGGTGGTGGCGGTGAGTTCGTGCACGCCCGGGCCGGGATCGAAATCCACCGTATCGGAATAGTGCCCGGTCGCGAACACATTGCCCTCGGCATCGGCATTGATGCCCAAGCCCCATTCTTCACCGGGGCCACCGAACGATCGAGCCCAGATGAGGTCGCCCGTGTTGGTGAGCTTGGTGATGATCACGTCCTGGTCCCCGTTCGACGTCAGGTTCAGCACATCAGGCCCGGGGTCCGCGTCCGAGGTGCCATCGAGGAAGCCGATGATGTTGACGTTCCCGGTCGGGTCCACCTCCAGGCCCAACCCGGAATCCCCACCGATCTTGCGGACCCAGCCGGTGGTGCCGGTGGGGTCCAGTTTGTACACGTAGGCCCAATTGCCATTGCCTTCCAGGGTGACCACATCGGTTCCGAAGTAGAAGTCGGCCTCGTCATTCGCGAAGCCCGTGCAGTAGACGTTCCCCTCGTCGTCCACATCCACCCAATGACCACGGCACACGTCACCCACCCCAAGGCGCTTCACCCAGGCCAGGCTGCCATCGGCGTTCAATTTCACCAGGAAACCCGTGCCACCACTTCCACCGCCGACTTCCACCACGCCTGGCCCGGGATCGAAATCGCAGAGGCCATTGAACGCCCCCGTGATGTATACACTGCCGTCCGCAGCCACGGCGATACCGCGCCCCCATTCGGTCGCCGTGCTGGGGCTACCGCATTGGTAGGCCCAGAGGAGGTTGCCCTCCGGGTCCATTTTGGTGGCGTAGATATCGTTGTTGCCCAGTGCGGTGAACGACCATTCGTCAGGCCCGGGATCGAAGTCCTGGGTGCCCTCGAAGCTGCCGATGGAGTACACGTTGCCCTGCTCGTCCGCCGTGATGGAATAGCCCTCGGCCCGATCTGTACCCGTAATGGGCACGACCCATTCCAAGCCCTGCCCGAAGGCGGTGAAAGCGGTTGAAAGGGCGAGAAGAGCAGCTAGGAGTGAAGGTGTGGTCATGGGCATCCGCTTCGTTCAAAGTAGGTGAACAACGAGATATCGGACAAGCGTGGGCGATGTGAACGCGATGGCTGGCAGGTGAAGCGTTGGACCGATACCTTCGCGGCAAGCCGCGCCCTAGCTGCGGTGAGCCCAGCATGTCGACTTTCGTCACCGCCCCGCCCTACGTCCCCAAGCACAAGATCCGCGTCGTCACCGCCGCCTCGCTCTTCGATGGCCACGATGCCGCCATCAACATCATGCGGCGGATCATCCAGAGCACCGGCGCCGAGGTGATCCACCTGGGGCACGACCGCAGCGTGGAGGA
>JAKQEI010000303.1 GCA_029573495.1 Bacteroidota bacterium
GCACTTCAGCCACATCCTTTCCGGTTCGCGCATCGGCAGGGGGTGCAGCATCGGGCAGAACGTGGTCATCGGGCCCGACGTGAGCGTGGGCAACGCCTGCAAGGTGCAGAACAACGTGTCCGTCTACAAGGGCGTGAACCTTGAGGACAACGTGTTCTGCGGGCCGTCCATGGTGTTCACCAACGTGTTCAACCCCCGGGCCCACATCCCGCGCATGGACGAGGTGCGGCCCACGCTCGTGAAGAAGGGCGCCACCATCGGGGCGAACGCCACCATCGTGTGCGGCTACACCATCGGGGCCTATGCATTCATCGGGGCCGGGGCTACGGTGACGCGCGGCGCGCCGGACCACGCGCTCATGGTGGGCAACCCGGCCAAGCAGATCGGCTGGATGTGCGAGTGCGGCAACCGGCTCGACGAGACGTTCGCCTGCTCCCACTGCGGCAAGACCTACAGGAAGCACGGACAGGGACTGCAGCTCAAGGCATAACCCACTGATCCGCCGGATCCCCCTCCTCTCGGGGAGAGGGGTAGTTTTTTCTCTACAACATTATACTCGAGGAGGAATCATCCATGGACTATTCCATCAGCCCCGACGGCAGGAAGTACCCGCTCCCGAAGAAGAGCGACTACGCCAGGGAGTTCGAGCGCCTCAGGAAAATCGCGGCTGCGCAGAAGAAGAAGGGCAACGAGGTCGTGGTGGTCATGGGCCTGGGCTTCGTGGGTGCGGTCATGGCGGCCGTGGTGGCGGACAGCACGGATAAGAAGACAGGGAAGTCGAAGAAGTTCGTCATCGGCATGCAGCGGCCCAGCCCCCGGAGCTACTGGAAGACCCCCATGCTGAACACGGGCGTGTCCCCGGTCAAGGCCGAGGACCCCGAGGTGGACATCCTCATCCGGCGCTGCGTGCTGGAGCGTGGCAACCTCATCGCCACCTATACCTACGACGCCCTGACGCTCGCCGACGTGGTGGTGGTGGACGTGCAGTGCGACTTCCTCAAGGCAGAGCTCGGCAACTGCACCACGGGCAGGGCCGAGATCGCGGCCCTGGAGGAGTCGATCAAGATCATCGCCGGGAAGATCCGGCCCTCCTGCCTGGTCCTCATCGAGACCACCGTGCCGCCGGGCACCACGGAGTACATCGCCTACCCCATCATGAAACGGGCCTTCACCGAGCGCGGCATCGCCTCCGAGCCCCTCCTGGCCCACAGCTACGAGCGGGTCATGCCGGGCAGGGACTACGTGAAGTCCATCCGCGACTTCTGGCGCGTGTGCAGCGGCATCAACGCAGAGAGCAGGTCCCGAGTGGAAAAGT
>JAKQEI010000205.1 GCA_029573495.1 Bacteroidota bacterium
TGCCATTGTTCTGGATCTCCAAGAACCCGGCGCTCGAAGAGTAGCCAAGGCTCTCACTGAAGAAGTTGCCCGTGAACATGGGGGGTGCCGTAAGAACTCGGTAGTCAACCTCGTCCGTGTGCACCACGATCCTATCATTCCATGTCATCTGGCGGGATCGGGTGGTCTTCTTGGTCTGGCGGGCATGGGTGTGCCCCTGAAGCAGCACGTTGTAGACGCCCTGCTTTCCGTAGTCGAATAGGATCTTCGATGGATCCTTCTTCGAGAATGGCAAGTGTCCGTGGGTCATCACGTAAGCGATGCCATCTATCACCTCAGTGATGATCATGTGGTGGTATTTCACCTCCACGGTCAGGGATTTGGAGAGCAGGTAGTGAAGCATGGTTCCCACCTCCCCCTTCTGGTCCCCGTCCTTGTCCGATGTAACGCGGTCGTGGTTCCCGGACACCAGATAGACTGCCTTCAGGTTGTTGATCTTGGCAAGGAACTCCGAGAGGATCTCGCTGCACAGGATGACGGCGTTCATGCCGAACATGCCCTTGCCGAGACCCTTCCACGAGTTCTGGTGGTTCAGGCCGGTGAAGCTCTCGATGAAGTCACCGAGCATGATGGCATGGACCTCTGAGTAACCCTTGGAGTTGATGATGTCGGCGGTGGATGACAGATAGTCAACAAGCACCCCGATGTTGAACGCATCACTCCTGATCAGGTCGTCGATGTAGGCCCCGAGGTGGAAGTCAGCGGTGCATATCACGCCGGTTCCGGACCCGTGATGAGCCTTGGGCGACCGGCGCTTCATGGTCGATGATACCTCGTCTATCGCAGCCACCCAGTCTATGCCGTGGTCGGCCCGGCGCTTGAACCAGACCTTCACCTGAACATTCCACTTCTGAGTATCTGCGGTAGTCGTGGTCCATGTGTTGAATACATGGCGATCCACCTCCCACACGTCCAGATCCACCTTGGAGAAGGCCAGCGCCTCTGCCAAATTGGTGATGTTGGCCGATCCGTCGTAGGACCACACCATGTCGTTCTGCCGCTCGTCTCGGACCACCTTGCCTCCGGGATCTGATATGCGGCCCTTTTTGGGCTTGGCCTTGCGAGCATAGGCGCTCTCTCCGCGCTTCTTCTTGCCCAACCTTGACAGGATACGCCTGAAGGCTGCTGGGCTGAATGCCCCTCCGGATAGCTCTGACAATCTTCGGGAGAACTCCCTCCCACTTTCTCCTGGGAGCTTGTCAGTGTTCTCCGCCAAATCCCAAGCAACCTCGTTCTTCGGTAAGTTCATGCCGGGTGGTTATGGCGGCGAAGGTAAGAAATTATTTCGACCCAAGCAGATACGCCGCCGCATACTTGCCCGGGCAGATAGTCGGGCGCACTTCCCTATGCATGTACTCCTCCTCGATCCCGTAGTAGCTCATCAGCCTGCGGACCTTCTCAGCAGCCTCCTCTTGCGCCTCGTTGAGTGGATAGAGGTCGTAGTTTCCCAAGAATACCGAAGAAGCCCCTTTGGAGTTTCTGCCAGCCGTGTGGTTGGTGCGAAGCTCCAATGGCTGGAGTATCTCGATCCTACCGCTACGCGTGATACCGAGGTGGTATGGCATACCCCCCAACCCGCGTTTCTTGGCCACGGCTGCGATGACACTCCACGGAGTGAGTGTGTCAGAGGCCGTGTGATGCCAGTACAGGGTGGTGATGCTCTCGATGGGGCGTGTTGGAAACACCCCAACATCTTCGTAGCTGTCGGTGGCATCGAATAGCTGGATGTCGCTGATGTTGATCTCTCGTGTCGGGTTCTTCGCCTCCACCTCATCCAGCGCGTCCAGCGCATAGGTGCTCACCTCCACGCCAACATCTCCCTGCGAGACATCCACGAATGAGCTACGGTAGTCAATAGCCCCGCCTCCGGCCATCATGCCGAAGCCAAGCCGGATAGCGAATCCGGAGATCAGCGTTTCGACCACCGAGCCCTTAATCGCGTCAAGGATGCTTCCAACCATGGGTTGATCAGTGCTTTGTAGATGGTGGTCAATGGAAGGGCGATGACGAACACGGTCAAGAAGAGCGCGATCGTTGGCCATTCGGCGATGAGCAGTTGTCCGTAGGTCATTTTTCTTTCTTGTCCCGGAAGTGCTGGAGGATGCGGACCACGTTGTAGACAATGGCCGAGAGCATCAGCAGCGCACCGAGCGTGAATTGTATCGCGTTCTCGGGTGGGGGCAATAGCTGGCGCCACTCAAAAGCTATCGCCCCAGCCATGTAGGAGATCAGGCTGATGGTGGTGTGGGTTGCTATGTCCTCTTGGTAGGTCACGGAAGGATAGCTGCGAGGGCAGTACGCATGGCTGGTGTCATGGCTGCCTTCAGTTGGGCGGCGGAGAATCCGGCCAACACATCATCGAGATAGATGGTGATGCTATTGCCTTTGAAGTTCAGGATGGTGAAGTCCTGCGGCATATCCACCGGCGTTCCGCTGGAGTGGTCCGGCTTGACGTGAACCTTGCGATCCGGGAACTCGTCAGACAGGATAATGCACTGGAAGTCGTCGTCAGTGACCCCCATGTACTGAGCATTCATCACGGTTGCCGGGTAGTCGTCTCCGTGATCCTTCTTAATGCCGATAACCGGGCACTGCATTCCGTCAGTGACCTCGAAGAGGTCAACAACAGGGTCGGTGCCTTCGGAGCTTTTGAGCATCACCGAGGATGCCTCACACCCACATTCTACTTCCAGTTTCTCGCATGGTTTCAGCTTGATCGTTGCCATGTCTTAGAGTTGTTTTAGTGTTATGGAAAATGCGGCATTATCAACGGCGTCTGGTATCGTCGAGAAGTATGCCGTATCCGTGTCACTGGCCAGTATGTATGCGCTGCGGCCAGAGACATTTGATGTGATCATCAACTGGCATCGCTCAGTGATGAATCCCGTGCAGGTCAGGTAGAACAACCCCTCCTCTTCCCGCGTAAACGTCACAGCGGCATCTGTATTCGTGCGCTTGATAGCGACAGCGACAGGAACATCAGTCCCGCTTTGCGTGACGACCATTTCAATAGTTGGACTGAGATCCTGCGTAGCCGCCAACTGCTCCAGCGTCTCCTGAACGGTAGCCCCATACAGCGGAGATTCGATGTCAACCGTAGCTGCTCCGGTCCAAGTGGTAACAAGGACCGGGTTAGCCACCGCATCTGTTGACGCCGCAACGTTGTTTGAATCCTGATTGATGGTCCAAGCGCCCGATGCTCCGAAGATCGCGTTGTCAACGCTCTCAACTCCGTTAACCGACCAATATCGGTTGGGCGGGTCAACACCTTGGAAAACCTCGATATACAGGCTCCTCACCCCGTTCACCGTGGCGAAGAAGAAGGTGTTGATGTCAACCTCGCTGGCCTGAATCGTGGCCCACTCGGCTTCTGATGCGGACCCAGTGGACTTCAAGTACTGGCCATCCGTTCCGTCACTGCCATTCACGTTGAACGTGCCGTCTGCGTCGATCGCAAGCCTGCTCGTAGCTGCCGTTGAAATGGTCACTGTATCAGCGGCAGATACCCCAATGTCCTGCCCCTCCACGTTCAAGGTGCCGGGGCTGCTGACCTCTCCGCTACCACCCACAGCCCCAAGCTCAACGATGCCATCTCCGTCATCAGCGCCCACAGCCAGCACCGATCCATCGAAGGTCAGGTCGGCAGACGCGCCAAGCGCACCAGAGTTGTTGAACTGCACCTGCGTGTCGCTGCCAGCCGGTACTACCGGAATGGTTGCGTTGGATGCAGCGGTGATGTGACCAGTGGCGTTCACCGTGAACAGAGCCTCGCCGTTCACCGTGTAGGCCGCTGCCGTAACTCCAGAAGTCTGGTGTGAGATGGTAGGCGTAGCACCTCCGCTGGATGAGAGCGGGCTGGAGGCACTTACGCTGGATACGCCGCCACCACCGCCTCCGCTCACAAGAAGCGCGGCTGATATGTCGGCAACAGCCGTCTCCGCCCCCGTCAGGTCATCGGTCCATCCAGCTTGGTTGGTTACCGTTCCAAGGGGGATCTCTTCCCAGCGGTTGTCGTTGAAGTGGATGACGATCTTGTACCGATCCACGCTGGTCGGGTTGGGCTGCGTGAACGGGTCGGATCCAAGGATTGGTGGAACAGTGTTGTACTGCTCCCATCGGATGGACCCCTCGTCAACAACGTTCGAGCCGTTGATGACGATCTCGGTACCATCGTCCTTGACGATCTCGATGAGGTTGTTGTTGATGGTTACTTCCATGGCTTATTGCAGTCTGGCTACGCGCAGTCGGGTGAGGCCATCCACCGAGGTGAACCAACCCACGGCGACCAGCGTACCGTCGCTTTGGTATTTGAGGAAGAGGGTGCGTCCGCCAGCGAACCCTGTTCCAGTGTTGAAGGAGAAGTCACGCACCCCATCTTGGCTCATAACCACAAGCTGGGCCGTGGGGTTGCCGTTGAACGTGGTTGCAGTACCCACCATGCAGATGGCGATCTGGCCGTTCGGAAGAACCGTGACGTTGGTGGTCTCGTCGTTGAAGCCAGTACCAACGTTCGTTGCGAACACTGGGTCCACAACCCCGGTGGCGGTCAGCTTGATGATGCGATTGGCCGTCACCCCATTGTAGCTGGTGAACTGACCAGCTACGATGTATGAGCCATCCGGCATCACAGTTGGTAGCGCGTAACTGTTGAACTTGGTTCCAAGTGGTATCACCGAGCGAAGTGCTCCGGTTGTCGTGTCAATGGACACGAATGACCCACCGGTTCCTGCCCCGGCTGCGATGTTGGTCCCGTTGTAGAACAGGCTGAAGCCGTTGTTCACGATGATGCTTCCATCGACCGGGTTCAGGGATGCGATACCTGCCTGAGATGAGAAGTTGCCAACGAACTCGGGCACGATATTACCATCTGCGTCGATCTTGATGATACCCGTGTGAGATGACCCATTGAAGGCATTGAACGTTCCCGTCACGATATAGGTGCCATCACCCAGATCGTTGATGGAGAACGCCGGGAAGGTGAATCCAGTCCCGATGTTCGTGTTGAACGTAGTGTCAAGAACACCGTCTTCGCTAATGCGGGCGATCCGGCCTACTGATGTTCCGTCAAAGCTGGTGAAGTCACCAACGATCAGGTAGCTGCCAGAAGACTCCCTCACGAACGACCTTACAGCATCGTTGAAGCCGGTTCCGAGCGCGGTGTTGAACGTGGTGTCGAGGGTGCCGTCTGAGTTCAGGCGGGTGAATCGGTTGGCCGTGGTGGAAGCGTACTGAGTGAACAGACCACCAACGATCAGACGGTCATCCGGATCTACCACAACAGAGTACACGGCGTTGTTAAGACCACCCTCCGTGAAGTCGGGATCTGGGTCTCCGTCAGGAGTGTACGATTCGATAACAGCATCCACCGTCACCGGACAGGTGGGTACATACGTCATCGTCACCTCCACGGTTCCGGGAGCGCAGGCGGGAGTGAAGAACGACTCTGCGAAGCCCTCCACGGGTCCTGAGTAGATCGGGACCGGAGTGCCGCCGCAGTTGTAGGACACGAACACGTTCACTCCCGCCATGAACGGAGACACCGGGGGCGGTGTCACTACGTACACGAGTGTGATGGTGTTGTATACAACCTCCGGGGCGCCGAACACCTGCACCTGTGTTCCGCTGTCCATCTGCCAGTAGCCCAGCGGTGCTCCGGGGTCGGCAGCAAGGGTAACCTCGCCATCTGCCACGGTGATGTAGTCCGTTCCGCTCCAGATCTCGCCAACGTGATCGGCCCACCCACCACTCAATGAATCCACGTTGGACACGATCAGGTATGGCAGGCCCGGCTGGGCGCTGGGCTCGAACGCGGCATCCACTGCCTGTAATACCGTGTAGTCGGATTCCGGGAACTGCGGGGATCGGATCTCGTCGCTCTCTACATCGCACTCGGAACTAAAGGTGTTGGTAACTCGAACAGATACCGTGTCAGTGGCATAGAACGGCCCGATAACCGTGTCGCCAACGGCT
>JAKQEI010000206.1 GCA_029573495.1 Bacteroidota bacterium
TGGCAACTGCCACCACTTGCACGCCTCCCCGGTCTGTGGGTGAGTGTAGGTCTTGGTGACATCGAGGCCCGTGTCGGGGTAGTCCTCTTCGTACTGGTGGAGCATGGACTGCGCGGCAGCGATCTCGCAGAACCACCCCTTGACCTCTCCACGGAAGACACCGACCAGGGCACTCCACCGCTGGTTGATGTCGCACTGGGAGATAAGTTCCAGGCGTTTCTCCTCGTCGGGGAGCACGTCATTCATCGCCACGTAGCAGGGGCCGTGGCGACTGTCCTCGGCCAGTCCGAACGGAAAGCACTCAGGCCAGTCGCGTCGGAACTCCTCGAACGCCTCACGGTCGCAGTGGACGTTGATGTTCGAGTGGTGGGGATTGAACGTCTTCCGCATGACCGCTCCCTTGCCGAGCGGGTTGTTGCACCACAGGCCACGTCGCTCGAACGGGACGTACTGCCGCATGAGACGGCACAACTCCTCGAACTCGGGATGGATGGCGGGATTTCCACCGAAGACGCCGATCACGCCGAAATAGCCCTCCAGCGATTGCAGCGCCTGCTCAAACTGATCGACTGAGATCATGCCTGGCCTTCCCCGGAGGTTGCTCCCCTGGGTACAGTGGACGCAGGCGCGGTCGCAGGCCCGCGTGACCCAGATCTGGAGGATGCCGCCGCAGTAGATACCGGGGCGAACCATGCCGGGAGAAACCATTCTCGATAGACATTCCTGTTCGTTCATGCGTGAACCTTTCGGAAGTAGTAGGACCACGGCTGCTCGCCGTCTTCTTTCACCAGAAACAACGTGTGATCGACAGTCTGCGTGAACTCGAACACCGCCGGCTGAACGGTGTGCTCCCATAAGCCCAACGGAGCGGCAGGGCAGAGGATGTCGTGACCCGCGAGGATGCCGCCGATACGAACCTTTGGCCACCAGGCGTTCAGGTCGGCCGCCGTGTCCTCGGTCTGGTGGCAGCCGTCCACGTAGACGAATGACAGCGACTCGTCAGCGAACCTCCCCGCGGCATCCAGCGACCGTTCCTCGAGGATTTCCACGCGACCGCCGAACGGCCCCAGGCGATTCTCGGCCTGCCTCCGGTCAGAGTTGCGGTCTCCCAGGGCCGCCGGATCGGTCGGGTCGTACAAGTGTTCGTAGGGATCGACGCACCATAACTTCGGCCCCTTCCACGCCATCAGGAGCGTGGCGGCGAAGTCCCCCCGGTGCGTCCCGATCTCGACCGCATGATCGAATTGTTGCAGTCGATTGAGCAGAGACCCGAAGTCGCGGCGGAAGTGAATGTCTCCTTGGCGTAGATGCAGTTTACTCATAGCTCCTCCTCATGGACGCGATGTCGTAAGCCAGTTGTCCGTACAGCGATCGGTAGTCGTAGAACGCTATCGCCCGCTTGGCGAACCGCCGTTGTAGATCGGGGTCGTATGATTTGATCACCTCGGAGACGACATCAGCGATGTACGACACAGGAGACGATGGCTCGACCCGGATGAAGTTGCCGTCGATCTCGGGCATGACCTCATCGTACGGCAGGTCGGTAATCACCCGGCACCCGCAGGCGGTGGCCTCGATGAGCTTCCGCAGCGTGTATCCGAAGATGCTGGCGGTGCAGATGGCCACCTTGTACTTGGAGAGCGTCTTCAGAAAGCCGGGGGTCTTGTGTCCGTTGGCGTTGTAGCCGGGGTGCTGGAGGTAGACTGTCTCGGGAAGTCGCTGGTGATTCCTCGCCAACCGAGTCCTGAGCGGGTAGAAGTGCTCGCTGATTGCGCCGCTCAGCAGGCACCCCCGCCGCTCGGAGGCGAATACTGGCACGTCCTCGGAGTTCAGCGAGTGGTACGTCCTGATGCAGTGCTCGGGGCGGATCCACGACGCCATGTGGCAGACGACGCGGGGGTTGTAGTAGACGATCCATGCGTGCGTGCCGATCTCGTCGTGAGCGGCGCGGTGATAGGCAGGCCCCTGGTGGGCGTCCTTCGAGACCGTGACGCGGAAGACGTGGGGCTCGTCGCGGAGGCAGCCACACCCACGGAAGGCGACGGTCTTGTCGAAGCATCCATCGCGTGTCGGATCCCATTCCCGCTTGTCCTGGACGATCACCGTACCGGGAGAAGTCAGCGCCAGGATGTCTGGCACGCTGGTCTCGTCGTGAGGAAATCCTTTTCCGTACAGG
>JAKQEI010000209.1 GCA_029573495.1 Bacteroidota bacterium
GCTGCGCACCACTTGATCGCTTCTTCGTTGTCACCCAGCTTCCAATGGATCATCCCGATGTTCGCCGTGGTGCTGACGATGCCCGGTCGGTCGTCGAGTTCCTCCTTCAAGGCCAGGCTTTCTTTGAAGCAGGCCAGCGCCTTATCCAACTCACCCAGGTCCTTGTATACCGTGCCCAGGTTGTTCAACGCGTTGGCGACCCCCGATCCAACGCCCAGTCCCGCCAGGATGGTGCGCGCCTCCTCGAATTCAGCGATCGCCCTTTTCGCGTCCCCCATGGCCTTGTAGACCAGGCCTCGATTACCGATCACCTCGGCCGCACCTTCCGCATTGTCATGGGCGCGATGGGTGCGGATGCTCTCCGTACAATACTCCAACGCCTTGTCGTATTCCTTGAGGTCGAGATGGATCAGACCGATGTTCTGCAGGGTGCTCGCAATGTCGGTATCCCCCGCTTTTGCCGATAGGTCAAGGCACTTCAGGTATGTGTCCAGCGCCCTGGGCAGGTCCCCCCGATCGTAGTGGATGTTGCCGATGTTGTTGAGCACCGATGCCGCACCGGCCACTCCACCGCTCACTTCGAAAAGGACCAGGCTGCGCTCATAATGCTCGAGCGCCTGCACCAGGTCCCCGCGGATGTGGAACGACACCGCCTGTACGTTCAGCGCCTGCGCCATGTATCTGGACAAGCCTCTTTCTTCCGCGAAGCGATATTCCAACTCGGCGAAGTGATAGGCGGACTCCGGCTCGGTGAACAGGTAGCCGTTCCAAGCGATGCGCTGGATGGCCTTTGATCTTGTGGTGTCAGCTTCCTTCGGATCGTTCCAAACACGCAGCAGTGAGTCGACGTTCAACGACTGGGCCCGGATGCTCACATGCGCCGTGAGGATCACCAGGCATGTGATGGAACATCCGATCGATGCGCTGGAGGCCAAGGCCTGGAGGTGTCGCGGAGTGAACACTGGTGAACAATGTACGTGGCCATCAATATTCGAGGACCCGCTGGATCCGCATTAGGAATCACGGGATGATCATGGTAGCTTGCTTCTTCGCTTTCGTTCAACTCATCCCAAACCAACCACCATGGCATACGCGACCATTCAAGGACAGACCCCGCTGGGGACGACCAAGCCAACGAACCTGAAGGCAGCCATCGGAACGAACCTGATGGCCGCGGCCGGTGCCCCTGCAGGCATCGGCGTGTCCGTTGCCGGCATGCTCACCAATTCGGCGCCTGGCATGTACGGCCTCGTGCTCGGCTTCTCCACACCCTCCGGATCACAGGTCGATACCCGCCTGAGCGGAAGCTCGAAAACGAAGGGCAGCAATGAGTACGACATGATGCTCGTGGTCGTGACGGCCAATGCCTCTGTGAAGGATAACACGACCGAATACTGGGAGGTCTGGTTCAAGCAGTCCGATGTGGACGGCGATGACTGGAGCACGGAAGTGCTGATGCAAGTGGGCGGGGACGACTACTCGTATGTGCTGACCAAGAAGCGCACCGGTGATGGCCTTGACGATGGCCTCACGGATGATCAACTCGCGCCGAGCGGATACGATCGGCGAGACGCATAGCGTGCTCGATGCACGGGTCCGTCCCGTCCTCCTCCACGCGGGCCACGATATGTGCCTTGGTACGACGTGGGTCGTTGGTGCGTGAGGCCCGGGCGTAGGTCACGGTGACCAGGTCATTCCCTCGGTAGAAGCTCAGGGGCGCATCCTCGTGCAGCTCGAGCAGGTCCACCTCGGCCGCGCCACTGGTATCGGTCACCTGGATCAAGGCCCGGTCCAGTTCCGGTGCATGCCCGGCGAGCGCCAGGGACAGCCCCTGAACCTCCGCGTGCGTCCCCATGGCCAGACCGGTGCGCATCCGCCGCCGCTTCGTGCGCTCCACCGGTTCCACAGCCTCCACATCCGTTATGATGGATCCGGAGAGCGGCCGCTGCGTGATGTAGGCCTCGGTCACGTGGCAGTCGAACACCTCATAGCGCATGTGCCAATATCCCTTGTCGCCCCAGTTGGCTCCGTACGAGTTCATGATGAGGTACGTGCTGTCCGAATCGTCATAGCCCACGGCGAGCATGGCATGGCTTCCCGGCATGGCCTGCGCGCATTCCGGGCGCCAGTCGAACGGGGCGCCTTTGGCCGCACGAATACCGCCGTTCTTGAAGGCCGTGTCGATCCCCATGGCGAAGGCGACCGGCGTGCCTTGTGCCAGATGGTATCGGATCTGTTCCGGCTGGTAGGGGGAGACACGCACGGGTGCGGTGATGCGATGGCGTTCGGCGGCCCGTATGAACTTGCCGGGTATGGCCTGGAAACAGCCGAGCGGTGCGGGGTCGTAGGGCATCTCCTCCCAGGTGCAACAACCCTGCTCCATGAGCACACTGAACACCTTGTCGAAATGGCTGCCCAGACAACGGGTGTCCGTGGTGTCGAATTCCCGTTTGGTCAGGTTGTACGGATAGGCCGGGCTCAACGTCCGCGCTGGATCCATCCGTCCGTTGCTGTCCACGGGTGTGGTGCCCGCTTGCAACGCATCATGGTAAGTGCCGATCCCATAGGCCACTGCCCAGGCGATACAACTGTTCTGCCGCCCTTGGTCACCGGGTGGTGGGAGCTTGGACCGCAGGTCGACCTGCCCTGGCAGGCGATAGCCCCGGGGAAGTCCCGCCCAGTTCTCGGTGGGGATCCTCTTCAAGGTCGCCCGGGTGGGCAGCAACGCGCCGTCAATGGGATGGACATCGTTCTGTGCCGGAGCTGCAAGCGCGCAGCCCAGCAGCAGGAGGACGATGGATGTGGGCCTGGTGTTCATACGCGTCGTCCGCTCATCCGGCAAGTGCTTCCACGAAGTACATCTCCATCTCGCCCTTGCCCTTCGCCTGCACTTTCCCGCGCGGGGTGAAGGTGAATGCCGGCCCAGTTGCGGGTTGACGGGTTGCGTGTTGCGCGTTGTGCCCATTCACTACCCCATTCACGTCATTTTCCTTCATGGCGCCTTTCACCAGTGCATAAGTCGCCTCGCTGATGTTCACCTTGCCGGGTTCGCCACTGCTCTCCATCCGGCTCGCGGTGTTCACGGTATCGCCCCAGATGTCGTAGCTGAACTTCTTCACGCCCACGATCCCGGCGACGACAGGGCCGGTGTGGACGCCGATGCGGATCTCGAAGTAGGGGAGGCCGGCGGCGATCTTGTGCATCTTGCCCTTCGCGATGAAGTCACGCATCTCCAGTGCCGCCCGTATCACATCCGTGGCGTGCGTGGTGTTCGGCGTGGGCAAACCGCCAGCCGCCATGTATGCATCACCGATGGTCTTGATCTTCTCCAATCCATGTACCTCGCAGATGCGGTCGAAGGCGCTGAAGCACTCGTGCAGGTCCTTCACCAGTTCCTTCGGGGTCAGCACTTCGCTCAAGGCGGTGAATCCCTTGAAATCCGTGAAGAGTACGGTGACCTGGTCGAAGAGGACGGCCTCCGCCTCGCCCTTCTCTTTCAATTCCTCCGCCACTTCTTCGGGCAGGATATTGAGCAGCAGGCCTTCGCTGATGTCCTTCTCGTGCTGGATCGCCCGGCGTGCCCGGTCCACGAAACGCAGTCGGTTCCACAGGCCGCCGGCCAGCAACACCACCGCGATCCCACTGAACAGGTAGACGTTGCGCGTGCGTTGGAGCTGCGTTTCGCGCAGTTCGGCATCCAGCTTCTCCACCTCCAGTTCCTTGATCTGGCGCATGCGTTTCTCCGTCTCGTATTTCTCGCGCACATCGCTCACCGCACGCACCTTTTCGGCATCCAACAGGCTGTCGCGCAAAGCCACATGTTCCTTGGTCAAGTCCCAGGAGCGCGCATGATCACCGTTCAAATGTGCAGCCTCCGACATCATGGCCACGGCGCGCATCTGCAGGTACAGATCGCCGTGGCTCCGCGCCGTTGACCGGGCGCTGTCGGCGAGCGCAAGGGCCTCGGCATGGCTGCCATCGTCATTCGCCAGTGCCCCGAGGTTCAACAGGATCGTGGCCCGCATCGGACAATCCACTTCGTTGCACCGGTGCAGCGCTTTGGACAGGAACCGCCGCGCCCCCGCACCATCTTTCATGATCCCGTGCAAGGCGCCCCGGTTCAACAAGGCATCGATCTCATTCGAATCGTCGTTGTTCGCGCGCGCCAGTTCCTCCAATTCCTTGAACCGTTCATCCGCCCCTTGGATATCCCCGTTCTCGGCCCTGGCGACGGCCCTGTTGAAGAGCAGGTCCGAATGATGCTTGCTCCGTGCGCCATCGATCCGCCGTTCCAACGCATGCGCACACACCGAATCCACACGATCGAACTCCCCCAGGCTGAGATAGACCGACGATAGGTTGAGCGCCACGCGGAAGGGGAGTTCCGGGTCGCAGTTCTTCTCCTTCCACCGGTCCGCTTGTAGGAGGATGTACAGCGAACTGTCCAATTTGCCCAGTGCGTCGTAGCAGGATCCCATGGCCACCGCCGCCTGGGCCATGTGGCAGGTATCATGCCGCTGCCGGTAGTATCCGAACAAACGCCGCGCGACAGGCATCGTGGCCTCGTAATCGTCGATGGTCGATCCAGCCAACTGCTCGATCACACTATCCGCCCAGGTGGCCTCGATCGGACCTTCCTGTGCTGTGCCGGTAGTCGGCATGCCCATGCACCACAGGGCCATCCCGCAGGGCCAGAGCCACGATGATGGGCGACAGCGCATTACGGACAAGATACGAGCTTGGCCGGAACGAAGGATCCATCCTGTTCCCGTCGTCATTCCATCTTGATCCTCCTTTGCCGCCATGGTCATCGGCGAAGGGAGTACAGGAGTATGGATGAAGCTGGATGGCGCTGACCACCCGCCGCCGGTAGATTCGCGGCCACATCACCATGACCGATACGACCCCCTGCCCCGAGTGCCGCTCCACCATCACCTATCCCACCGGCACCAGCATGATGTGCGCCGAATGTGGGCATGAATGGAACCCGGAAGAGCTGGCCGCTGCGGACGCGGGCCCTGTGATCAAGGACGCGAACGGCAATTTGCTGCATGATGGCGACGATGTCATCGTGATCAAGGACCTTCCCGTGAAAGGGGCGCCCAAGGCCATCAAGGCGGGTACCAAGGTGCGTGGGATCCGGCTCACCGACGGCGACCATGATATCGACTGCAAGGTTGACGGCTTCGGTGCCATGGCGCTGAAGAGCATCTATGTGAAGAAGGCCTGAACAGCGATGGACGCATGAGGCGCTGATGTGGCGCGCTCGAACGAGTTCATCCTCCGGCTCGAGAAGCGGTCCCGGTCAAGGTCATGCAGGATCCCGTGGCTCCTTATCCGGCCCGGTCCCCACGGGGTCCATCAAGGTGGCGTCGGGGTAGCGCTCCTTCCAGTAGGCGAAGTGCTTCATGCTCTTGATCAGGACGATCGTGCGTGGATTCAGCCGTACGCGGATGCAGTCCTCATCCGCCTGCGCCGGACGGAGCGGGGTTCTTTCCCTCGTCATCCGCTCAGCGTGTCTTGAACAAGCTGATCATGACGGACCACAGTCGGGCCAGCAGGTCGTGGGACCGTTGGATCCGATCCTCCCCCTGCCCCGTGATGAGCCGTCGGTCACGTTCGCTGAGGTCATCGAAGTTGTTCGCAACCACCCGCTGGCCCTTGGACTTGGTGTTCCATGTCAGGGCGATGGCGTTCGCGTTGGCACGTGGCTTTTCCATTCCGGCAGGCCCCCGAGGAGGCGGTGTTGTGTTCTTCCCGCAGAACGGTTGGCCTGTGACCAGCGTGGCAACAGGGGCACTTCGGGACGGCCGTGATCAGAGGAGCGCTGCGTTGCCGTTCATAGGCGGGGCCCTTGGTGATGGCCCACAACGTCTTCAGAAGACCCGGCAAGTGGGACCGGGCATGGGTACAAGGTAAGGCAAGGGGAGGGGCGGTGACCAATTGGCTTGCCGATGATCATCAACAAGGTGTGCGGGACATCCCTCGTTTACTCGGGTAACGTCCATTGACAGGTCGGTTGGGACGCCTGAACGATGTCCACGGCGAGCATAGGCATGATCGAGCCTTCTGACCAACGAAGGACCGGACAGCCGGTCATTCCCGAGGGTCGCGGCGGGGCCTAAAGGTGTTCAACGCTGAGTTGGTCCATCGCCCGCTGATGACTGCTGTTGCCATCCATGGCCGTGCGGGCCTCTGGAGCTATCAACCTGGTGCGCTTCCGACAACGCACTGGGGCAAAGGAGCCATGGAAGGCGTATTCGAGGTGGGTCAATTTCGCCACTACGTCGTCCCGAAAAGGGCTACAACACGCCCATCGGCACCCGCTGTCCGCGGCGACCATCGCACTTCCGCACATGGCCCGTGCTCGCGCAGCTGCCCAGCAACAGAAGGATCAGGATCGCGACCAACAAGCCTCTCATGGAAGGATAACGCCGCACTTCGTCGATCGGTACGCGTGATGGATCACTCCCCGTTACCATCCGAGGTGAGCACCTCCGTCATGTGATCGAACCAGGGACGCACCGCCAGGAAGGTCTTCACCACCTCCTCCAGGAAGTTCGGTGCCAGCACTTCCTTATCCGTGAAGGTCCTGCGCAGGAGGAACTGCTTCTTCCGCAGGAGATCCGCGGCCGGATGGTCCTTGGCGTAACCCCGCGGCACCGTGGTCAGTTCTTCCCCGAACAGGTCGCCGAGCAGGTCATGCAGCTTCCTGCCACGCAGGATCCTACGCCAGGTCTGGTGATCGTGGTCGATGTCCTGGCGGATCAAGCGTAGATCGTCGGGTTCCGGTCCCATGAATCCGCAGGTGATGTAAGAGCGGCCATCGGGTTGAAGCCTGAAGAAGTAGCCGCCGCGCAAGCCGGGCTTCACCCGGGCGAAACGCCCGCCGAAACGGGGCGCGTAGGGCGGACGGTCCTTGTGGAAACGTTGATCGGTGTGGACGCGCATGAGGCTCTTCCGTCCGCTTGGTGTGCTCAGCTTGTCATGAACACGCATGCGCTCCAACAGCACGTCGGCGAAGGCCACCATGTTCTCATGGGCAGCGGTATAGCGCTCGCGGTTCGCCTCGAACCAGTTGCGATCATTGTTCCGCTCGAGGTCGCGGAGGAAAGTGAAGGTGGATGGTGCGATGATGGGAGCGGGAGATGATGTCCTGGCCATGCGGCAAAGGTCTGCGATCACCGGAGCCCGCGTGCCCGTTCGTGGTCCAAGGTGCACGCTGAGCGAAGGACCAGGCCCAGCTGGCGTCGATCACCGGAGGTGACGCTCGAGAAGTCGCGCCAGCATACCTGCTTACGGGCACCGCGTTGGAGATAGGGTTCGGCACCGGGGACCAGCGTGCCATGGCTAAGCCCGAACCGTACGCCGTTGTATGTCTTGCGCGCACCCCACAGCACGGAGGCCGGCCAGAGGAAGCAGAGGTCGCGGTGCAACTTGTAGAAGG
>JAKQEI010000220.1 GCA_029573495.1 Bacteroidota bacterium
CAGGGGTGCGTTCACCGCCGTGGCGGCGGCGATCGCGGAGGGGTTGGTCTCCGCAGGAGCGAAACAGACCACGGCATTGATGGGACCTGGACCGGAAGCCCCGAGCAAGGCCGCACCACCGCCCATGGAATGTCCCATCAGGGCGGCCTTTGGAGCGATATGCCCGAGGAAGACCGAATTGACATCCGCACCTTGCTGCTGCATGGCGAGCGCACAATAGGCCAGGTCCAGGCCGAATTCCTCATGGTCGGGCAGGAGTCCACCTTCCGTGGTGGGCATCACGAGCACATAGCCTTCCGGGACCAGGGCCTCCCGATGGTTGGCATAGGCACCGACGCTCATGACGAAGCCGTGGCCAAGCACCACCACCGGGAACATACCCGGTGCAAGGGGAGCGTCAACGCCCGCCACTTCGGCCGGATAGGCCACCTCGCACGGAATGGAGCGACCGCCGCGGCCATCGTCAACGAAGGTGAGGCTGGTGGTCCCGATGGCGAAGGGCTGGGCGGCCATTCCGAGTGGCATCGCCAGGGCAAGGGAGTTGATCAGGTGGCGCATGGCTACGATGGGATAACGCTTGAACCGGATCCCGGTTCACCACGCCGTACAATGTACCTTCGCGATCCGTTCCCGCCATGCGCATCTACCGTTTCCGCGTCCTGATCGATCACGAGAGCGAGGCCTTCCGCGACATCGAGATCGGCAGTGAGCAGACCTTCCTGGACCTGCACAAGGCGATCAAGGAAGCCTTCGCCTTCATTGGCCAGGAGATGGCGAGCTTCTATGTGAGCGACGAGAACTGGGACAAGGGCCCGGAGATCCCGCTGGCGGACCTCGGCTTCGGGGAGGACGGGGAACCACCGGCGTTGATGGCGCAGGTCTACATCAGTGATCACATCCGCAGCACGGCCCAGCGCTTCATCTATGCCTACGACTTCCTTCACATGTGGATGTTCATGGTGGAGCTGATCCAGGCGACCGATCCGGAACCGGGTGTCACCTACCCACGGGTGGTGATGAGCATGGGCACCGCGCCGGACGAACATTCCAAGGAGGACGACCTGACCGCAGGCATCGTGCCGGACGACCCATATGCCCTGGGTGATGAGGAACATGCCTTCGAAGAGGAGGAAGGTGGCGACTGGGGAAATGACCCCGAAGGCGAGGACCACGACGAGTTCGGTCACGGCAGCATCGACGACCTCGGCGAAGAGTTCCGATGAAGGTCACGCTGATCGTCATCGGCGGCCCCACGGCTTCCGGCAAGACGCAGGCGGCGGCCACCCTGGCCAGGCACCTCGGCACGGAGGTCATCAGCGCGGATTCCCGTCAGTTCTACGCGGCCATGCGCATCGGCACGGCCCGACCGTTCGAAGAAGAGCTGCTGGGCGTACCGCATCATTTCCTTGGTCACCTGGCGATCGAGGAGACCTGGAGCGCGGGGACCTTCGCGCGGGAGGCCGAGCCGGTGCTGCAACGGATCCTGGCGGAGCATGGCGTCGCAATAATGGTCGGCGGAAGTGGCCTGTACATGGATGCGCTCATCAAGGGCCTCGACCCATTGCCCGCAGGAGACCCTGAACTTCGTGCCGAGCTTCAAGCCGCACTGAAGAAGGAGGGCCTCCCTCCGCTCCTCGCACGATTGATGAAGCTCGACCCCGACACGCACGCACGCATCGATCGGCGGAATCCGCATCGCGTGATCCGTGCCTTGGAGGTCTGCATGGCGACAGGCCGACCGTACAGCGAACAACGCACCGCGCCCACCGATCGCACCGATGCCCGGATCATTCGCATCGCCATGGACCAGCCAAGGGAGGAACTGTACGCCCGCATCAATGCACGGGTGGACCGCATGATGACCAATGGTCTGTTGGATGAGGTACGCGACCTGCTTCCCTTCCGAGCAAGCAATGCCTTGCGCACCGTGGGATACAGCGAGTTGTTCCGGCATCTGGACGGTGAACTGAGCCTGGATGAGGCCGTGGCGTTGATCAAGCAGCACACGCGCAACTATGCCAAGCGACAGCTGACCTGGCTGCGTCGCGACGCCCATTGGAAGCCTTCACCTCCTGGCGACGTGGAAGCGATCGTCGCCCTGATCGACCGGTGATGATGGAACGGATCCTGGCACATCCGCGCTGGTCGTTGACCGCCTGGTGGTTCCTGCTGGCGTTGGTGATCACCGACCGCATCCTCCTGTTGTCCGGCTTCGGCTTCACGCATACCGGATCGGATGATGTGCTTTTCTGGAACATCGCGAACGACATGCTGCACGGGCAGTTCCGAGAACCATACGTCTACGGCCAGAACTACAATCCGCCCTTCGAGCCGCTGTTCGCCGTGCCCATGCTGGCCATCGGGTTGCCCTTCCACATCGCGATGCCGGTCATCACCTCCGTCTTGGCGCTCTTCCCCTTCCTCTCCTTCGCCTGGTGGCATAGGCGGAACGGTCGCCTGCCTGCCGCACTGGTGTTCCTCACCCTTCCTCTGCTGCTTCCTGTGGAGTGGGGTATGCTCACGACGATCACGCGGGGCTTCGTGCCCGGCATCGCCTGGTTGGGCCTTCTCCCCTTCGCGCATTCCATCCAACGCACCACCACGCGCGCCATCGCCATCGGCCTCATCGCCGGCCTGGCCATCTTCACCAACCCGAACACGCTCGTTTTCCTCGTCCCCTTCCTGCTCCACCAGGTGTTCGATGCGGAGCGGTGGTGGCGGACCGCTGCATGGACCGCTGTCGGCTTGGTGCCATTCCTCCTGATGCAGCGCTTCGCGATGCACTTCTATGTGGCCCGACCGTGGCGGCTGGTGCATCGCTTCGACGACTGGCGCATGGACTTCGCCTGGAAAGCCTTGATCCCGGAAGGTCTTGGCCAACTGGACCGCCACTTCGCCTGGCTCGCACCGCTCCCCTTCCCTGATGCGGCGCCCTATCTGCTCATCGCAGTGGTCGTTCTCCTGATCGCCCAACGCTCACATCGACGTGCCCTGGCCGTCTGCGCAGGGATCCTTTTCTGCACCATGTCCCTCGCCTTTCCCAAGGTCCATGATGGCACGGACAATGTGTTCTTCCCTTTCAGCCGCATGTTCCTCGGTGTGCCACTGCTACTTGCCTGGTCATGGGGAGCACTGCGGATACCTGCACGTCCTGCGACCTTCGTTCCGGCCATTCTCATGACCATTGGCTCGTTCATCTTCGTTCACAAGATGCGCAGCACCCCTGGGACGATCGAGTGGGAAATGGCCTCGATGGACCGGACGCCCGTCACGGAATACCGCTATGCCGACCTCAAGCATCGCATCGACCACCTGGCGGACCTCGCATCAGAACAGAAGGCCGGCATGGTCATCGCGCTCGACGGGACTGGTGGCCACGACCATATCACGTTCTCCTACGGAGGGCCGGTGCTGCGCCCCGACCTGCCCCCCACCTTGTACGTCGGTCCTGACCGCCGTTGGTGGGCCCGGTCGGGACTGGATACCACGAGGATCGGATGCCTGCTCTTGGTGGGCGGGGATGATGGACTGTGGCATCTTCTAAGCGCCGAGCATCCGGGATTCGAACGGATCGTTGACCAGAACGAGATGATCCACGTGTGGCGGGGGGAAGGTCCCTCGGTCGGCGAGGTGATCCGCTGGACCGGCAAACGGTGGTAGTTCCCATGGCGTGTACGACGAAGGGTGGATGGCCCATTGGGTAGTTTCGCGATCGCGGGTCATGGGAACGGATCGATTGGAACAACTGCGGGGTATGCTGGCCGAGGACCCAACGGACCAGTTCGTCCGCTATGCGATCGCCTTGGAACTGAAGAGTGCAGGAGCCATGGAGGATGCGGCAAGTGACCTGACCACGCTATTGCGGGATGCGCCCGACCATGTACCCAGCTACTACCAACTGGCGTTGATCCTGGCGGAACTTGGCCGCGTGGAGGAGGCCGTAGCCACCTGCGAACGCGGTGCGGAGCAGGCACGGGCGGTCGGAGACCGAAAGGCATTGGCCGAGATCATGGAGCTGCGGGAGACCCTGCTAGATGAGCGTTGAGCATGCGAAAGGCCGGCCTTTGGATCCTCGTGCTCCTCTCCGCCCTTGCGCTCGGGGTCATCACCGTGGCGCTCTCTTTCCCGTTCCTGACCCTGAACGACCCGAGCGGTGCCAGGGTCGCTGTGGTGGAGGGCTGGATCGACCGGTCATTCATGCCCGAGGTGCGGGACTTGCTCATTGAAGGGGCCTATGACACGATCTATATCACGGGCACCCCGCGCAACTTCTCCTACACCTTGCGCATCGGTGATACGGTCGTCGTGGACCTTCAACGACCGGTGACCGGGGAACTCGTGGTGAACACCTGCGGGGCGCTGAACGCGGGCCTGGTGGTGCTGGGCGATGAGGGCGTCATCCTCGCGGACAGCGTGTTCGGGCCCTGTGTGGACAGGCGCGCGCACATCGACCGGCCGACGGCCCGTCTCCGGTTCACGCCAACACACCTTGGCGTGCCCGACCCGCGGTGGGAACTCGTCTTCCTCCTGTACGCCAAGGTGGACGGCATCAACGTGCATGCCCTGCAACGCACGGTGCGCGTCCATCGGTCTTCGGGCGAGGTGGAACCCGGCACCCCGTCGTACGCCGATGCCAGCGCTGAAGCACTCGTTGCGTTGGGTGTATCCTGGTCGCGGATACGGCGCCTGCCCACGGTCATGCTCGGCGAAAGCCGCACCTGGGCCAATGCCCAACGCTTCGCCCGGGAGGCCGAAGAGCGATCGATCCATCGGGTGGATGTGATCTCCTTCGGGATCCATGCGCGTCGCTCACGGCTGACGTACAGCGAGGCCTGCGGAAATGGTGTGGTGGTGGGGATCCGCAGTGTGGAAGATCCCGAACTGCGACCCGGTCTGTGGTGGCGCCGTCCCATGGGCTGGCTCAAGGTGCTGCGGGAACTGGCCGGCGTACCTGCTTCGTACCTCGTGGGAACGGTCCAATGAGGGCGATCCGTACCTTTTCCCCATGAGCGACCGGCAGACCACGATACCCGGCCTTCCCGCTTATCTGCAGGGCTACCTCAACAAGGCGGGATCATCGGAGGTGGATGCCGCGCTGCAACTGGCGCTCGAGCGCACCATTCGGACCTTCGGTGCGATCGATGAAGAGGGCTCCTTGCATCGTTACGCACCTGGCAAATGGAGCATCCGGGAGATGTTGCAGCACATCACGGATAGCGAGCGGATCTTCGCGTACCGCGCCCTGCGTTTCGCCAGGAACGACGTGACCAACCTGCCTTCCTTCGATGAGAACGCCTACGCGACCGCGTCCAAGGCCGATCACCGATCACTGCGGTCCATCCTTGATGAACACCTCACCGTGCGGGAGGCGAGCCGGTCACTTTTTGCCGGCCTCGATGGAGAGATGCTGGATGGGTCCGGCATTGCGGGTGGGAACCGGGTCGGGGTCCGGGCTCTTGGACTGATCATCGCCGGACATGCCGAGCACCACTGCGACATCCTTGAACAACGCTATCGCTGATACATGGCTACACGCAGCATGCAGGACTGGTTCGATGCCTATGGCGTCAGCCACCAGAACCCGACGAACAAGGCGATCCATTGGGTCTGCGTGCCCACGATCTATTTCTGTGTGGTCGGCTTCCTGTACAGCATACCGCTTCCGGATGCTCCTCCTTTGGTCAGGCCGCACTTGCTGGCGACACTGGCCGTTGCATTGGTCGCCATCTTCTACATCCGGCTGTCCATCACCATCGCCATCGGCATGACCCTGTGGAGCCTGCTGTGCCTCGCCATTTGCAGGTACCTAGAAGCACATGTTGCCTGGCCACTGTGGGCGATCTGTACCGTTCTTTTCGTGGCCGCCTGGATCGGGCAGTTCTACGGCCACAAGGTCGAAGGAAAGAAGCCCAGCTTCCTGGACGACCTGCAGTTCCTGATGATCGGTCCCGCGTGGCTGCTCAGCTTCGTGTACAAGCGACTGGGCATCGCCTACTGAAGCACCGGCCGGAAATAGCGTGGAGCGCGAACACCGCAGCTTCCCGGATGGAAGATGCAGCGCAGGTCACGCAACACCTCATCCGGCTCCAGCAACGCTTGACCGAACAGATCATCCTTGGCGCTGTTGCCAACGAACGCACCTGAGCTCATGCTCTTCAGCGCGAGGAGCCGTCGGTCGCCGCCGGTGAGCACCGTGCGATCCACTTTGCCGGGATCGGCCAGTAGGACGCCGAAATGGTCCACCCTATCGCCGAGCAGCAGCACCCGTTCCAAGGGGATGGTGATGTTCCCGTCCGCCACCGTATCCGCCAGGACATAGCGCCCACCTGCATCCGAGATCAAGGTGGCCATGTAACTGTTGCCCGGTGGTGCGAACCAATCGCCCTGCCACCGACTGCCGAAGAAGACCACAGGTGGATCAGGCAGGTGTTGCTTCATGTCACGCAGGACGGTGTAGCGGTGTTCGATCGCTGCGAAGATGCTGTCCGCCTGTTCCTCCCGGCCCAGAAGCATCCCGAAGAACCGGATCCATTCCGCCCGGCCCAGCGGGTGTACTTCGAGGTACTCGGCCACCTCGATGGTGGGCACATCGGCAGCGGAGGTGCGCTCCTTCCTACCGAAGGGATGGTCGAAGACCACTTGTGGCGTCAGCGCGATCAGACGTTCCGCATCCACTCCATCGGGAAGGCCCACTTCCATCAAGGTACCGTTGCGCAGGGCCTGAAGGAAGGTCGGGTCGCGCAATTGATCAGTATGTGCTGCACCCACCACCATATGCTCCGATCCGAGCGCCGAGAAGTAAGGGAGGTGTGTGGTGCTGAGCGCCACCACCCGATAGAGCGGCCAGGGTGTGCGCTGTGCGCTGGATGCGCGCGTTCGATAGGCATACACGCCGATCGTATCCTTCCTGCCTTCCGGGCCGAAGACGAGCAGGCGGCGCTCATCACCGCGCACCTGCAGTTCGAAATGTTCGGCATAACCGTTGGGCACACCGCTCCAACCCGCGACGGTGCCCGACCCCTCCGGCGTGGAGGCACAACCGATCACGAGAGGAAGAAGACCGACCAGTGCGGTTCCAACCCTCATTCCAGTTCACGGATCATCTCCAACAGGGCCGAACGGACCGCATCCTGTCCATTGGTCAGCCCCCATGGTGTCTGGTAGGCCTGGTGGTGCGGTTGTTCGCCGCGATCGGTAGGACCTTCACCCCGCCCGGCCGGTACATACTTGAGCAACGGAACATGGAAACGTAGTCCGGAAGAGGGCATGGTAATGATCCACTCCGGACCACCGGTGAAACCGAAGGCATTGGAGCCCACCTCCTCGCCCACCAACCGGCCGCGCTTGTTCCGGCGCACCATCATAGCCAATGCCGCCGCAGCATCGCGCGTATATCCATCGCAGATCATGTACACCTTGCCGGAGAAAGCCTTCGACATCGGTTCGTGCAAGGACAGTCGACTGTCGGTCTCCGGCAGCCGATAGTCGCCACCCTTGCCAGCCAGGAGGAAGCGGGCATTGGCGCTCGCGTAATGATCCTCGGGGATCAGGTGCGAGGGGCGGGTCCGAGGCGGTGCGATGCTCCGTACGATCATCTCGTCCAGCACCTTGAAAGGGGTCTTGGCGATGGCGGAGTAGACCAGTTCGGCCATGGAGAGCTCCGGACCGTCGGCGCCGCGGGCATCGATCACGAGGGTGCGCACCTTGGTACGGTGGACTTCGCTCAATAGTGCGTCGAGGAAGCGGTCCGGACGCACACCGGCCAGTGCCAGGCTATCGGGGTCAAGCGTCCTCAGGTTCAGCCAGAGCACCCCGCTCTCCGGATAGGCGGTGGATCCCCACGGAAGCAGCTCCGTGCCCTTCGGCTTGCGTGTGTTCGTGATCTCGTTGCCGGTCATCCCGAAGACCGTGTGCTCCCCTTCCACCTTGGCCGGGGTCCGGTAAGTGATCCGGTAGGTATTGGTCTGTTCGATGTACAGGTGGTACCGCACGTTGAACTCGCGCTCCACGACGCGCTCCGCGTAGGTCCTGTTGGAGCCATCGCACACCACGGTGGCCAGCAGCTGGTCCAATACCTCCCCCATGGGCCGGTCGTTGATCGCCAGGATGCGGCTCCCCACGGGGATGCTGCGGAATCCCTTCAGTTCCTCCTCCAGATACACCCCGTCCGGCAGGATCTTCACCTGCATCGGCAATAGATCCGCCCCGGAGGTGAGCGACCGCTGCATTGATGCTGGCCATTCCATACGGCTGTGCATGTCACCCAGCGCCTTCAACACCGGACGCAACGCCTGCTCATACTCCACCACCGACATGGGCAATCGGATCGAGTCACGGACCTGGTCGATCACCGCATCGAGCTCGGCCTTCGTGTGGTAGCGGTAGGGATCGGGATGGGCTTCGTGGATCGCCGACCGCACCAGTTCCAGATCATCGTGCAGCCGCTCCGGGTAGAGGGTCCGGTCCAGGTATGACTGGGCCGCGACCCATTGGGCCAGGGCGAAGGAAAGCAGTGGAAGGAGCGTGCGCACGGTTGCGGTCAGGGGATGATGCAGGAGGTACAGGACGCATTGACATCAAGTTCGATGCCAATGGCTCCATACCTGATGGCCGTGGCCGGGGGTCCTTGCGGACACCGACCACGGCC
>JAKQEI010000304.1 GCA_029573495.1 Bacteroidota bacterium
TTCATCGGGTACAACGATCCGCTCACGCCGAAGCGGCAATCGCCCGCATACAGCTGCGGCATCAAATTCACGAAGCCCGAGCAGAACGTGGCGCGCTACATCCGCCACCTGCGCGATTACGAGCAGTGCGCCATGGTCTTCCTGGTCACGCACATGGGTCTGGCGCAACAGGTCGACCTGGCGAACAAGGCCGTGGTCGATGGTGCCGACCTGATCCTCGGCGCCGATACGCACGAGCGCGTGCGCAAGCCCATCGATGCGAAGTACAGCAAGGTGGTGGAACCGGGCTCCTTCGGGTCGTTCGTCGCGCGGCTCGATGTCGTTGTGGAGGACGGCAAGGTCAAGGACAGCCACTACGAGCTACTCGATGTGGACCCCGAGAAGTACCCGGCGGATAAGGGCATGCTCGCCCTCGTGGACGAAGTGAGCGCGCCCTACAAAGAGCAGCTCAGCAAAGTGGTGGGCAGCACGAAGAACACCCTGGTGCGCTACTACGTGATCGAGAATCCGATGGACAACCTGGTGACCGATGCGATCATGTGGAAGCTCAAACCGGACATCGCCATCAGCAACGGTTTCCGCTTCTGCCCGCCCATCGTGGCCGATGGCAAGATCCCGACACCGATCACCAACGACCACCTCTGGAGCATGATCCCGGTGGACAGCGATGCGAAGTACGGGGAGGCCACCGGCCGCCAGCTCTGGGACTGGCTGGAGAAGGAGCTGCACAATGTATTCGCCAAGGAACCCGCCAAGCGCTTCGGCGGCTGGGTGGTCCGTTTCCAAGGCATGACCGCCAACTTCACCATGCACAACGACATGGGCAAGCGCGTGAACTGGATCAAGGTGAAGGGCAAGCCGATCGAGATGGACCGTTACTATACCATCGCGGCGTGCGAGCGCGAAGGCGATCCGGACCACGTGCTGTGCCGCATGGAGCATGTGCGGAACCCACGCCGGGCGGGCATCACCATGCACACCATCCTGCGGGAGTACTTCGCGAAGCACAGCCCCGTGGCACCCAAAGTGGAAGGTCGCATCACGGCCACCGATGCGCCGCAGGACCTGCTGAGCCAGCTGGAGGGGTACGACTACGAATTCCGTTGAACCTAACTTGGCGATCATGAAGACCAATGCGATCGGATTGGATGGAAGAAAGGCGGCGAAACTGGCGAACAAGCTGAACGCGCTGCTCGCCAACTACTCCATCTTCTATCAGAACACGCGTGGCTACCACTGGAACATCAAGGGCGAGAAGTTCTTCGAGCTGCACCTGAAGTTCGAGGAGCTGTACAACGACCTGCTGCTGAAGATCGACGAGGTGGCCGAGCGGATCCTCACCCTGGGCGGCTCACCGGCGCACAACTATAGCGACTACCGCAAGGTGGCCGGCATCAAGGAAAGCAAGCAGGTGAGCGATGGCGTGACGGCCGTGAAGGAGATCCTTGCCGCGTTCTCCGCCGTGATCGCCATGCAACGCGAGCTGCTCGAGCTCAGCGCCGATGCCAACGACGAAGGCACCAATGCGCTCATGAGCGATTACATCCGAGCGCAGGAGAAGCTGGTTTGGATGTACGGCGCCTTCCTGGGTAAGTAGTTTCCCGGTGATCCATATCACTGACCGCTTCGGCGCACGGTCGGACCTTCGCGTCATGAAGAAGCTTTTCGTTCTGTTCTCCCTGTTGCTGGGGTTCTTGAGTTCCGTGCATGCCCAGAACGAAGCCCGCCATCACCTCATCGTCATGCAGCTGGTGAGTGGTGACACGATCGTTCACATGGGACTCATGCGCCAATTGCGCAACATGAAGGAGGCGGCGCCGGACATGGAACTCGAAGTGGTGTGCCACGGCCCGGGCATGGACATGCTCATGAGCGATCGAAGCATCGTGGCGGACAAGGTGAAGGAATTCAGCGAGAAAGGCATCGTCTTCCTCGCTTGCGAGAACACCATCAAGGAGCGCAAGCTGGACCGGGCACGCGTGCTGCCGCCTGCCGGATACGTCCAGGCCGGCATCATCCACATCGTGGAGCGCCAGGAGGACGGCTGGAGCTATATCAAGGCGGGCTTCTGATCGGTGGTACGCAGGCTCCTCGTCCCGCTATTGGCCGCGCTCGTCGCTGCCGGAGCTCGTGCACAGAACACGGATCAGGACCTTCCTCATAGTGACAGCCTTCGGCAAGGCGCGGCGTTGCACGACGTGATCCGCAAGGGCACCCTTGAAGGCCGCTTCCGACTCTTCCTTATGGGCACGATCAACGATGGCGCCCCATTGGATCACCACGCCCAGGCCATCGGCGGAAGCCTCGGATTCGCCTCGCAACGGTGGAAGGGCCTCCAGTTCCGCATGAGCGGCGGCTATGCCTTCGACCTCTGGAGCTCCGACCTGACCGCACCGGACCCGCTCACCAACCAGCCCAACCGATACGAGATCGGCCTCTTCGACGTGACCGCACCGCGCAAGGACGATCAGCTGGCCTATCTGCAGCTCTTCCAGTTGAACTACCGGTCGCGGAACGAGCGCACCCTGCTCGTGCTTGGCCGGCAGGAGATCAACACACCCTTCATCAATCCGCAGGATGGCCGCATGCAACCCACCCTGGCGGAGGGCTTTTGGGGCTCGTATCGAACAGCGCGTGGCTTGAAGCTTCAGAGCGGGTTGCTTTACGGCTTCGCCCCGCGCTCCACGGCGGGTTGGTACAGCGCGGAGAAGAGCATCGGCATTTACCCGGTGGGGCTGGGCGTGGACGGGAAGCCGAGCCGGTATGCGGGCAATATCACCTGCCCGGGCGTGGCGATGGCCGGTGCACAATGGACCGGACCTCGAAAGCTGACGTTCTCGGCCTGGGAGGTGGTGATGGCCAATGTGAGCAACACCGCCATGGTGCAAGCGGAGCGCGGCGGCCGCGACGACCGCTGGATGGTGGGCGCCATGGCGATACGGCAGGACAAGCTGGGCAACGGCGGGAACCCGGCCGATAGCCTGGCTTATTTCCAGAGCGATGCGTCCATGGCCTTGAGTGGTCGTTTCCGCATGAACATGGGTCGTTTCCGCTGGCAGTTCAACTATACGCGCATCACCGCCGACGGTCGCTACCTGATGCCGCGTGAATGGGGCCGCGATCCCTTCTACACCTTCCTACCACGCGAACGGAACGAAGGCCTGGGCGATGTGCAGGCCGCAACCGTCAACCTGATCTGGCGGGCGAAGAGCGGCTGGCGGATCCAGGGTGATGTTGGGCGGTACTGGCTTCCTGCGACCACCGATGCGGCCTTGAACAAGTACGCCTTCCCATCGTACCTGCAGCTCGGCCTGAACGCACAATACCAGTTCAATGGGGACTGGAAAGGACTCGCGGTGCAGTTCCTGAACGTGGCGAAGCTGGCCGCTCCTGGTGCGGTATACAGCACCAAGCAGGCGGTGAACAAAGTGAACATGTTCCACACCGAAGTGGTGATCAACTACGCGTTCTAAGCGCCTATGGTGATCCAGGTCACTGACCGCGTCGCCTCCGCGTCGGACCTTTGCGTGGCAAAACAGAACGAACCATGTTCAAGACCCTGTTCGGCCTCGGCGGCCCCAAAGTGGACCTCGGCCAGAAGATCAAGGAAGGCGCGCAGATCATCGACGTCCGCACGCCCGATGAATTCCGCGGCGGTCATGTGAAAGGTGCGGTCAATATCCCGCTGGACAGGCTGCACGGACAGCTCGGCAAGATCGACAAAAGCAAAGCGGTGATCACCTGCTGCCGAAGCGGGGCGCGCAGCGGCATGGCGGCTGATCTGTTGAAGAACGCCGGATACGAGGCGTACAACGGCGGCCCCTGGCAGAACGTGCAATCGCTGGAATGAACGCATCGACGCTGCCGCAATGGAACTGGCTGCGCGTGCTGCGGCTCGCTGTGGGTGCGGCTTTCCTCTACGAGGGCTGGCGAAGCGGCAGCGGTTTGGCCTACGCTATCGGCGCCTTCTTCATAGTCCAGGGCGTGTTCAATATGGGCTGCCCGATGCTCGGTGCGTGCTCCGCTCCGCCCACAAGCGAACCCAACGCGACGAGGGATGTCACATTCGAAGAAGTGCTATGACCTCCAGCCTCCCGCTGCGGGGTGTCCGTCCTAACGTTCGAACAGGGTCATGATACGTCCGTTCCTCGTGCTTTTCCCGTTCATGTTGCTGGCATGCGGAGCGCCCACTGAACAAGGCGCAAGCCTGGCACCAGCGACTTTCGAGGGACGTTTGAGCGAGCCAGGTGTCCAGTTGATCGATGCACGGACGCCGGGGGAGTTCGCCGGAGGCCATCTTACCGATGCGACGAACCTGGATTGGAACGGCGGTCAGTTGGAGGCAACCTTCCACGAGTTGGACAAGACCAGACCGGTGCTCATCTATTGTGCCTCCGGTCGACGTAGTGCCGCCGCTCGTGACTTCCTTCTGGATCAAGGCTTCAAGGATGTGGTGGACCTCCAAGGAGGCATCAATGCTTGGGC
>JAKQEI010000255.1 GCA_029573495.1 Bacteroidota bacterium
TCAGTCTGGCTCAGCCCGGCACCTTGTTCGATCAGCTTCAAGTTGCGTTCGTACAAGATGCGTTCGTGGGCCCGTTGCTGGTCCACCACCATGAAGCCGCTGCGCAACTGCGCGATGATGTAGGTGCCGTGCAATTGGAACACGGGCCGTTCGCCAGGCGTGCCTTCGTGCTCGCGCCAGGGGATCAGCCGTTGGGCTGGGGGAGGTGCCGGTGTCGCCTCCACGGCCGGGGCGTCGAGGTCGAAGAGCTGTTGCCAGCCTTCGGCGCTCTTGCGCGGCGGGGCCATGAACGCGCCCAGGTCGTTCGGGCGCCAGCTGGGCACGGCCTCGCGCGGTGGTGCTGCGGCCGGCGGCTGTCCGGCGAATGCCGCAAGGATCGCGGGTTCTGGCTCGAAATCGAGGCTGGGCACGATGTTGAACCGCCCCAAGGCCCGGCGTACTGCGGCATGCACCATGGCGTACACCGCACGGTCGTCGCGGAACTTGATCTCCGTCTTGGTGGGGTGGATGTTGATGTCGATCTGGGCCGGGTCTATGGCGATGAAGAGGAACCACGAGGGGTGGTTCTCGCGCGACACCAGTTCGTCGTACGCCTTGCGCACCGCGTGTTCCAGGTAGTTGCTACGCACGAAACGCCGGTTCACGAAGAAGTACTGTTCCCCACGCGACCGCTTGGCGAACTCCGGCTTGCCCACGAATCCCGTCACGTTCACGAAGTCCGTGTGTTCATCCACGGGCACCAGGCGCTCGTCGTACTTGCGGCCGAAGAGCCCCACGATGCGCTGGCGCTCGTTGGTGGCGGGCAGGTTGAATTCCTCCGCGTCGTTGTGGATCAGCTGGAAGGCGATCCCGGGATGGGCCAGGGCCACCCGATGGAACTCGTCGTGGATGTGCTTCAGTTCCACGCCATCGCTCTTCAGGAACTGGCGCCGCGCAGGCACGTTGTAGAAGAGGTTGCGCACGGCCACGGTGCTGCCGGCCGCCGTGGCCACCATCTCCTGTGCACGCACGCGGCTACCTTCGATCAGCACGCGTGTGCCGATCTCGTTGTCCTTCTCACGGGTCATGAGCTCCACCTGGGCGATGGCGGCGATGCTGGCGAGCGCTTCTCCGCGGAAGCCCTTGGTGCGCAAGCTGCTCAGGTCGTCCGCTTCGCGGATCTTGCTGGTGGCGTGGCGTTCGAAACAGGCGCGTGCGTCCACAGGGCTCATGCCCTTGCCGTCGTCGGTCACTTGCACCAGCGTGCGACCGGCGTCCTTGATCACGAGTAGGATGCGCGTAGCACCGGCGTCCACGCTGTTCTCCAGCAATTCCTTCACCACGCTGGCCGGACGCTGCACCACTTCCCCGGCGGCGATCTGGTTCGCCACGTGGTCGGGGAGGAGCCGGATAAGGTCAGCCATGGATGGGTATGGTGCGCGCTGCTGACGGTTAAGTCAGCGTGTGCATCGCGTTTGGTCAAAGGTACACGGCCACCCCGACCCGTTGAATGGACAACGAGGTCCTTACACAGGAGAACCTCGTTGTCCATTGACCATCGTTCCGGTCAGAACTCCAGGATCTCGCGGCGCTTGGCGGGCTCGGTCCTGCGGGTATGCTCCACCGCCACACATCCTCCGGCGGGTTCGAACCCGATGCGGCCCACCGGTCCGGCAAAGGCCAGACCACCCATGAAGCGCTCCTGCTCCATGATCACCGCCAGCTTCACATGGCGTCGTTGTTGCTTGCTGAATCCACCGTCCTGCACGTTGCGCGTATCCACGGTGACCTCCTTGGGCACATGGCCCGGCTTCTCGAAGCGGAGGAGCACCGCGCTCTCGGCCGGCAGTTCGAGGTCGAAGCGACCGCTGTTACTGATGTGTGCGGTGCGGCGGGAACCGTTCACCGCCACCACCAAGGTCACGTCGCGCATCTCCAGGTCATCCACATGCAGCCAGCCGGTCAGTTGCACGGTGGCCGTGGCGGCGCTGGTAGGTGGGGGCAAGGCATGGGCCGGAATGGCGAGCAGGGCGATGGTGCCGAGCGTGGTTAGGAGGGAAGGCAGGTGTTTCATGGGATCGGGTTCATGGTTCCGAGGTAGCGGTACGGACCCGATCGGTGGATGTTGCGGCAGCTAGTGCCCTGTTTCGACGGATGAGGCCAAGGGCTCGTTGAGGGTGGTGATCATGCTGCCGGACGAGCAGTTCATGTGGAAGCCGTTCAGTGCGTCGGACGGATGCATCTTCGGTCAAGACCCAATACCCGGGCCCGCGCCACCGTTCTCCCCTTAGCTACGATCCGCCTGTTCACAATTGCCTCATTCCCCAGCCGGAGGCAGGCCTGGCACGGGGATAGTTTCGCAGCATCCCATGACCCGCAGGTTCCCCTTCATCGTCCTCTTGTTCGGTGCCACCCTAAGCCTGGGCAGCGCGCAGACCCACCGCCGCAGTGAGGCCGGTACGCCCCCGCCCTTCCTGGATACCGCCACCCCATGGGCTGATTCCGTCTTCAGTACCCTCAGCCTCGACGACCGCATCGCCCAGCTGATGATGGTGGCGGCCTACAGCGACCGCGACGCCAAGCACGAACAGGGCATCGAGGACCTCATCCGTCAACGCAACATCGGCGGCATCATCTTCTTCAAGGGAGGGCCCGCCCGCCAGGCGAAACTCACCAACCGTTTCCAAGCCGCCGCGAAGACACCCTTGATGATCGGGATGGACCTCGAGTGGGGCCTCGCCATGCGACTGGACAGCACCATCCGCTTCCCACGCCAGATGACGCTCGGTGCGTTGCAGAATGATTCGCTGATCGAGGAGATGGGCCTGGAGATCGCGCGCGAAATGCAGCGCCTGGGGGTGCATGTGAGCTTCAGCCCGGTGCTCGATGTGAACAACAACCCGGCGAACCCGGTGATCAACGACCGCAGCTTCGGGGAGGACCGGGAGCTCGTGGCGCGCAAAGGCATCGCCTACATGCGCGGCCTGCAGCGTGGCGGCGTGATCGCCACGGCGAAACATTTTCCCGGTCACGGCGATACCGACACCGACTCGCACTTCGGCCTGCCACTGATCGCGCACAGCCGCACGCGTCTCGATTCCCTCGAGCTCTATCCTTTTCAACGCATCGTGGAGGAGGGCATCGCGGCCATGATGGTGGCGCACCTCGAAGTGCCCGCGCTCGACAGCACCAAGGGGCAGCCCAGCACCTTGAGCAAGCCCATCGTGAACGACCTGCTGGAACGGGAGCTCGGCTTCCGCGGACTGGTCTTCACCGATGCGCTCAATATGAAAGGCGTGGCCAAGGCCGACAAGCCCGGCGAGATCGAACTCCGCGCATTGCTGGCGGGCAATGACGTGATGCTCTTCCCGCAGGATCCGGTGAAGGCCATCGAACGCATCAAGCAGGCGGTGGACAGCGGCGAGGTGGATCGGGCGATGATCGACCACAAGTGTTTGAAGGTGCTGCGCGCAAAGGAATGGGCGGGCCTTGCGAAGTTGGAACCCGTGGAGACCAAGGACCTCCATGCCGACCTGAACACCATGCGCGGCAAGCTCCTGCGCCGCAACCTCTACGCAAGGGCCATCACCGCGCTGAACGATCACTACAAGGCGATCCCGGTCGGCCGCCTGGACACGCTGAAGATCGCCTCGCTCGTGATCGGCGATACCGCGGGCAATCCGTTCCAGACCGGCTTGCAACGCTATGCACCGGTGGCCCTGTTCCGCTGTGACAAATCACTGAAACGCGACAGCCTGGATGCTCTTCTGCGCAAGCTGGATGGGTACGACCGGGTGATCGTCTCGGTACACAACACCACCTGGCGGGTGACCAAGGACTTCGGCGTGCCCGAAACTGCGCTGGATATCATCCGGGAAGTGGCCGGTCGCAGGCCCACCATCTTCGCGCTCTTCGCCAATCCCTACCGGCTCTCCAAAGCCTATGGCGCGCAGCTGATGAGCTCCGTGATGGTGGGCTACGAGGAGACCGAGGAGACGCAGGACCTCATGGCGCAGGCCATCTTCGGCGCGATCGGCGTGGATGGCAAGTTGCCGGTCACGGCGTCCTCGTTCTACAAATGCGGTGATGGACGCACCTTCGAGCCGAACGGCCGCATGGCCTACACGATGCCGGAAGCGCTCGGCATCAGCAGCGCCGACCTGCGCGGCATCGATGCGGTGGTGAAGCAGGGGATCGATGCCCAGGCCTATCCGGGCTGCGAGGTCTTCGTGGCGGTGGATGGTCAGGTGGTCTTCAACCAGGCATACGGGCACACGACCTATGAGAAGAAGCGCAAGGTGCGGGCGGATGACATGTACGACCTCGCGAGCATCACCAAGGTGGCCAGCACAACGATCGCGCTGATGCACCTCGTGGATGAACGCAAAGTGGACCTGGACAAGCCGTTGGGCCACTACCTGCCCGAACTGGAGGAGATGAGCAGTGCCCATGCCCGGATGGACTTCCGTGACATCCTCACACACCAGGCCGGGCTCAAGGCCTTCGTTCCCTTCTACACCAGGTTGCTGAAGGACGGCAAACTGCGCAGTGAACTCGTTTCCGACACCGCCACGGAGATGTACACGGTGCGCGTGGCGAACAAGCTCTACATCCCGCAAGCTTACAAGGACAGCATGTTCACCTGGGTGGTGAACACACCGCTCGACAAGAAAGGGGAGTACGTGTACAGCGACATGGGCTACTACCTCTTGCAGGAGGTCATCGAACGCATCACCGGCATGTCCTTGGACCGCTATGTGAGCAGCACCTTCTACCGGCCGATGGGCGCCAACACCATCGGCTACAAACCATGGGAACGCTTCCCGCTGGCGCGGATCGCACCAACGGAATACGACCTCACCTTCCGCATGCGCCAGATCAAAGGGGATGTACACGATCCTGGTGCGGCGATGAAAGGTGGCGTGGCCGGTCATGCCGGGCTCTTCAGCAACGCCAATGACCTGGGCATGGTGATGCAGATGCTCGCCAACGGCGGCACCTACGGGGGACGTCGCTACCTCAGTGAGCAGGTGGTGAAGGAGTTCACGAAGTGCCAGTTCTGTTCGCCCAGTGGCACGGGCAATCGCCGCGGCCTGGGTTGGGACCGTCCCGTGCGCGGCAAGGGTGGACCGACCTGCGAATGCGTGAGCTATGCGAGCTTTGGACATACCGGTTTCACCGGCACCATGGCCTGGGTGGATCCGGACCAGCATGTGGTGTACGTGTTCCTGAGCAACCGGGTGTACCCGAACGCCACCACGAACAAGCTGGCATCGATGGGCATCCGCACCAAGATCCAGGAGGTGGTGCACGACGCGGTGGCCGCGCGGGTGAGGGCGGTGCGGACCGAGGCCAAGCCGACGGATAGGATCGGGCGGTGAGTCCTACAGCTTCTGGAACTTGGCTTTGGCCAGGAGCTCATCCTGTGATCCCATGATCACGAGGTGATACAAGCCCGGTTCCAACCGTCCTACGTGGAGTGTGCCTGGATCATCCATGCTTTCCAGCACTTTCCGACCTACGCTGTCGTACACCTTGAAGCGGTATATGCCAGTGGGCAAGCCGACCAGCCGCAATTCCTCGGCGACCGGGTTGGGGCTGACTTGAATGGTAGATAGGGTCCGCGACTCTGTCAACCCCACCACCGGCGTGCTACAGGCCACGGTTGCATCTCCGCCCAACCACTGCGCCACCTCCCGCACCGGCTCGCCATTGATGTAGCTAAAGCCACCAGCGATGTACACACTGTCGCGCCAGCTTGTGATGCTTTGGACTGTGGGAGTCGTGAACCACGAAAAGTGTCCTTGTAGATCAGCCGCAATGGAGCACCATTGGCGGCCGTTCCATTTGACCACACATTCAGCGGGGATGTCACCAGCGCGGGTGAACAGGCCCACCACCCACAATTCGTTATGGTGCCAGAGCAGATCCAAGGCGGCGCCGCTCATGGGCACAGGTTCATGCAGGAGACCCCCGCCCATGTCATCCCAGGTGCTGCCGTCGAACCGGGCGATCAGGTCACCGGGAGCGCCGACCGAGCGGCGGAAAGTGCCAGCGATGTACAGGGTGTCGTTGTGTATGCTGAACTCCTTGATCGGTTCGGTGAGCTGGCCCCAGCCCGGAACGTACTCCCAGTTGTTTCCATTGTAACGCATCATGCTTGAGTAGCCATCCGAAAGTGGATCCCGGAAAAGGCCGGTCATATACGTCATACTCAAGAACTCGAAGACGAATCCAACATAATTATCTTGTGCATAAGGGATCTGTTCGAAGGGTATCCAGCTCTCGTAGTTACTGCCGTCGTAGGCGAACACATTGGAGGCCGGTAGCGAACACGGATCACCCCGGTGTCCTGTGAAATAGAAGCCGGTCCCATTCGCTATCGAGGTAATGGTGGCCAGGCCACTGAACTGTGGGTTGGTGCATCCCAGATCCTCCCATCGCAACGTATTCTCATCAAACCGGGCGATACCGGTGTTCACAATGCCTTGGTCATTCAGGTACAACCAATTTCCACTTGCGTACAATTCGCCCGCATGTCGCAGGAAACAATGAGTTTGTGCTTCGCCGTCCGATATCCTATATCCGAGGCTATCCCAGCGTTCCCCGTTCCAAACGGCGATGCCCATGGCCCTGATCGTATCCATATCGTTGTAGATCTCTGGCCATGGACCAGCACCCAGCAGCCGATCCAACTCTGTGTCGCCATGGATTAGCTGTATCCCACCGAATGTCATCACACCTTGCCCGATACTTCTCCAATACTGCGCGGAGCAGGAAAACGGGAGAAGGACGCTGATCACTAGGATGATCCTCATGTGGGAAGAACGTAGTCGCAAGGATTGTGTTCCTTCCATAGCCGTCTGCTTCGAACAACAGAGGAAGTTCATCCAAACCGTACGCGGATCTACACCATCTGGGTCTCTCCCTGTGGATCGAATATACCACGGTCTCCGGTTGTACGGCCGATCGTCCGCCGCTCCTTCCGCTCATCCGACCGTACGTCGCTGAACGTTCCGTTGCGCGCATCTTCACATTGATCTTGCCACATGACCGCTTCAAGTCATCCTCATTTCGCGCGACCTGATAAACGGACCTGGAGCCTGGTGGACGCCAACGGCAAGGTGTTGGGCAGCTTGGTCAAACCATCCTGGCTGAGCCGCCGGGTGGAGCTGACCGTTGCAACCGGGCTTTACGAGGTGCGGCCCTTGAAGACCTGGAGCTCCTCCGTCGGTTGTTTCTTCGGGGAAGTGCCGTTGCGGGTGGCCAAATTCACCTGGCGTGGTGTGGAAGTGCGCACGACCTCGGGAGACGTGCTGTTCAAGATCGTCCAGAAGGGATGGTTCTCCAGCACCTATCGGATCGTGGATCACACCGGCCTTGAGCGCTACACCCTGCGCACCCGCATGGCATGGAAGCGCTTCGATCGCGAACATGAGCTCGCGCATGTGGGTGGTGAGCCGCTTGAACCCCTGGACCTGCTCTTCCTGCTGCAGGTGGTCATCATCCAGCTGGATCGCGCTGCGGCTGCAGCTGCCGCCTGATCAGTTCAGGTACACGATCGCGGCGTTCAACACCGTCGCGAAAGAGACCCAGGCGAGGTACGGATAGAGCAGCCAGGCCGCCCGCACGTCGATCATCCGGAAGGAGCGGATGCACAGCCCGATGGTGAAGAGCAGCAATGTGATGATCACGAGCGCTCCGACCGGCGATCGAAGGCCGAAGAAGACCAGGCTCCAGGAGAGGTTCAACGCGAGCTGGAACGCATAGTGCCACAGCGCTCTTCGTCGCAAAAGCCGATCGTGGCCGTTCGTCCACACCATGGCGGCAGCGGTTCCCATGAGTATGTAGAGCACCGTCCACACCGGACCGAAGACCCAGTTGGGCGGGTTGAACCAGGGCTTGTTCAAGGTGGTGTACCAGGTCTCGATGGCACCGATCGTCACCAGGCCGCTCAAGCTGCCCAGCAGGACCGTTCCGAAGATGCAGAGGAGGTAGCGAACGAGCGGGGAGGGGGATCGCATGCCATCAAGCTAGCGATCCCCGTGCCGCTCACTTCATGCTCAGCTCCTTCACGGTACCGTCCGGGGTGATGAGCATGTACTTCATGATCTCCTTGATCTCCTTCTGCTTCTCCTTCTCCTTGAAGGCTTCGGGCAGCTGGCAGTACATCGTGAGGTTGTAGGTGTATTGTACCGGCGGTTCGGTGATGTCCGCATGTAGCACGATGTCGAAGTTCTGGTAGGGCACCTTGTTGTAGAAGAGGGTGTTGCTCTTCTTCACATCGTTGATCACCTGGCCCTTGCGACGGCTGTTGAGGCTGGTCTGCGTGCGGCTCTGGTAGGCGGTGTAGCGGTCCAGCGGGAAGTAGGCCCCGTTCTTTTCCGCGGCGGTGCGGTGGCTCTCCTTCACTTCCAAGCCCAGCTTGTCAAAGTTGTCCAGTTTCTGTTGCAGGAGCTTCGTGGCGAACATCCGCAGCGTGTCGTAGCAGGCGCTCTGTTGATGCACGAAGAAGTCCACTTTCACCAGGTCGTAGATCTCCTCCTTCGCCGCGGCGGTCACGAGCTTGTCCAGGATGCGTGCGTCGCGGAACTTCACGTGGATGTTCTTCTGGATCTCGAAGCCGGCGGGCACTTCCTGGTAGGTGGTGCTGAAGAGTTGGCGCGTTGTCTCGATCTCGTACACCGGCACGAAGGAGAGCATGTCGGCGAACACATCGGCCTCCTTCACCCCTTCCTTCCTTACCCGTGCAGTGAAGCCGTTGATGCGCTTGTTCATCAGGCTGTCGGCTTCCTCGGCGCTCTGTCCCAGCTGCGTGATGTGGAAGATGGCGAGGTAGCTGTCCGCGCGCATGTTCATCATCGCGTTCACCTCGAGCACGAGCATGTTGCCTTGCACCGTGGCCTTCACCGGCTGTTCGGCCTGCTGGAAGAAGATGCGGCTGTTGGTCTCGTACATCAGGTTGCCCATGGCCTGCGGAAGGGCGAGCGTGGCTGATAGCAGGGCAGGGGCGAGGAGGAACGAACGGGTCAGGACGTGCATGATCGGTGTTTAGGCGATCGGTACACGCGGCGGTGCAGCAGGTTCAACCGTGGTACACGCGTGAAGCGATGATGAGCCGGGTCTGTTAGATAAAGTGTGTCATCATCGTTATTGCTGATGATGTTGATGTTGTTGGGTTTTGAACGAGGGGGTCCGGGGGAGACTCAGAACCTGTTGATCGGTGTTGATCGCCTGTGGATCGAAGCGTGGGCCGAAGA
>JAKQEI010000258.1 GCA_029573495.1 Bacteroidota bacterium
CCCTACGGGCTACTCGTTAGGCCTCGGCAACCGCCGAGGCCTTTTTGTTTCTCGATCATTCAGGAACGGCAGCAGGGCCATGCCTGTTGTGGGATCCGAGCAGGATGTTCCCCGGTACCCTATCCCCGTCCTCCGCCCAAGGAACCATCGATGCATCCTTCGCGGAATGAGCATGGTCCTCGTTGCTGGTCCTTTCCTTCGCCCTGGTCGGCTCGAGTGGGAGGGGTCACGCTCCCGGCCAGGAGGACTTGCGAACGATCGGTCGTTCTCAAAAGCGCCGGTCCGACCGGTGTCACCCGCCTATATTTGGCCGTGCCTTCGCGTCCAAGGCGGCTGCATGAGTGGTCCTTCTATGAACTCGAACGAAGGGGTGCAGTGGAAGTGCGGGCATCAGAACCATTACGCATGCACATACGGAACACCGGGATCCTGGTCACTGTCCTGATGTCGATCGCTCTGGGCGGTTGCATTGGGAGGAAGAGCATCAACTATCTGAACGATCCATCGCTGAGCAATGGATCCAGCAAGCTGTTCGAGAACCGGAAGTTCGAGTATCGACTGCAGGTGAACGATGTCCTTTCGATCCGGGTGATGGGACTGGATGATGCGACCAGCCGCTTCTTCAACGTGGAGAGCCAGACGAATGGGAGCATGGTGACGGATGCCGCGATGTATGTGAACGGCTATTCCGTTGATAAGAACGGACAGGTTCAGCTTCCCACGGTCGGCAAGATCAAGGTCCAGGGGCTCACCATCGGGGAGGCGCAGGAGCTCGTTCAGCGCAAGATCAACGAGTTCTTCACCAATGCCACGGTCATCCTCAAGATGGTGAACTGGCGCTTGAGCGTGCTGGGGGAGGTGAGCCGTGCGGGATCCTATCAGGTGTACAACAACCAGATCACGATCCTGGATGCCCTGGCCATGGCTGGCGGGCCGAACGAGTTCGCTGACAAGTCGCACGTCACCCTGATGCGCCAGAGTGAGCGCGGTGTCCAGGCCCTGTACGTGGACCTCTCCGATACCGATGTGTTGAGCTCGGAGTATTACTACCTGTTGCCCAACGACATCGTATATGTGCCTGCATTGAGGGCGCGCCCCGGGAGGTTGAACCTTGAACTGATCACCGTGCTGGTGGGGGCGACCACAGCGGCGGCCCTGCTTTACACGGCGATCAATAACGCGCAGCAATGAGCGCCAGGCCCTCAGCGGATACCATCGACCTGCGCACCGTGGTGCGCAAGATCCGGGCGAAGTGGTGGTGGTTCTTCATCACCGTGCCGTTGGCGGTAGCCGTGGCGGTGGCATACGTGAAGACCACACCCAAGAAGTATGACGTCGGTGCCGTGATGCTCCTGGGCAACCAGAAGCGCACCGGCTTCAGTGAGAATTCCGAGTTCATCAAAGGCACCTCCTACCTGCGCAACAGTGTGGACCTGGAGGACAACCTGGCGATCCTGACCTCGAACAAGATCATGACCAGCACCCTCCAGCGGCTGGACTTCGGTGTGACCTACTTCACGACCAAGTACTTCCTCAAACAGGAGCAGTACGTCTATCCTCCGTTCTTCGTGAAGCTGGACAGCATGGCCATCCAGGTGATCGATGTCCCGATCGAGATCGAGGTGGATGCAACGGCACGGACCTACCGGGTGAAGGCCGAAGGGGAGAACGTGCGCCTGTACAATGTGAAGACCCAGGAGGTCCTGCCGGAACTGATCGAGGAGTACAAGGTCGATCAGGTGGTGCCCATGGACTCGATGTTCGTGGGTGACAGGCTGAGTTTCCGGATCACCTTCCCGGAGGACCGTGTGTACGACAAGAACACGAAGTACCACTTCGAGATCAACAGCCTGCGTGACCTGGTGCGCGTGTACAGGGCCATGACCATGGCGGTCCCTCTGAGCGATGAGAGCAATGTGGTCAACCTCACCATCCAGGTGGAGGTCGTTGAGAAGGGACAGGCCTTCCTCAACAAGTTGATGGATACCTACATCGACTACGAATTGGACAAGCAGCAACAGAAGGGGCGGAAGACCATCGATTTCATCGACAAACAGATCGGCACCGTTTCCGATTCCTTGCAGAAGGTCGAGAGCAGCATGGAGCAGTTCCGCGGTGTGAGCGGAGGCATGATCAGCACAGCGAGTACGCAGGATGCCCTTTTCCAGGAGCGGAGCCGTCTGGAGGATGAACGATCCAACATCCTGAAGCGACGGAACTACTGCGCATCCGTGCTTGACAAGATCCGTACGGCCAAGGATCTCCGGAACGTTCCGGCCCCTTCCTCCTCGGGCATCGACGATCCGGTGCTGAACAACCTGGTCATCGAGATCACGAGGCTCTCCGCCGACCTGGCAGCTTTGAACCTGAGCACAGGTCCACGGAACAACCCCACGGTGATCGCCATGGAGCGGAAGCTCAGCAATCTCAAGGCGTCGTTGGCCCAAACGGCCGAAAGCCTCGTGGAACAGGCGGACATCAGCCTGTCGGAGGTGAACCGTCGCCTTGGTCGCACCAACTTCCAATACAGTCAGCTCCCGGAGAATGAGCGGCAGCTCGTGAACATCGAGCGGAAGTTCAAGTTGAGCGACAACCTGTACAACTATCTGATGGAGAAGCGGGCGGAAGCAGGCATTGCCATCGCCAGTGATCAGGTGGACAAGTCCATCGTCGATACGGCCCGCATGCTGGGCTTCAAGCACGTTTCGCCGAGCAAGAGCAAGATGCTGGGCCTGGCGCTGGCCATTGGGCTCATCCTGCCGATGGGTTTCATCCTCCTGCGTGATGTCATCCGCGACCGGATCGACGATGTGGAGGAGTTGCGACGCCTCAGCCGGTTGCCCGTCCTGGCGGTCATTCCGGCGAGCAAGCGGAAGCGCATCTCGTCGGATGAGCCCAAGTCGCTGCTGGCCGAATCGTTCCGTACGGCCCGGGTGAACCTGCACTATCTCAATGCGAGTTCCGCCCGCCAGGTGATCGGGTTCACCTCCTCGTCCAGCGGGGAGGGTAAGACGTATTGCGCGGTGAACCTGGCCACGGTGATGGCGCAGGCCGGCAAGCGCACCCTGATCATCGATGCGGACATGCGGCGGCCCAACGTCGCACGGACCCTGGAGCTGCCAGAGGGGCCTGGCCTGTCCACCTGGTTGATCGGTGAGGCGGAACTTCCTACCCTGATCACACGTACTGACGTGCCCGGTCTCGATGTCATCACCGCAGGTCCCATACCACCCAATCCCCTGGATCTGGCGGAAAGTCCGCGGATGGCGGAGCTCATCACCACCGTTCGCGGGAGCTATGACCAGATCATCATCGACGCCTCCCCGCTGGGGCTTGTCAGCGAATATGTGCTGCTGATGCGCCTGGTCGATGTCACCCTGTACGTCGTGCGCGAAGGAAAGACCAACCGGGGCGCCCTGCGGATGATCAACGAGATGGTGGACGAGAAGAAGGCCGGCAACGTGGGCCTCGTGTTCAACGACGTGCGTGGTCAGAACGGGGACGGATACGGATACTATACCAAGTAGGTGGGCGTCACAGCGATGTTCGAGTCACCGGGCTTCAAGAAGTACCTGCACAACTTCTCGTGGCTCTTCGTTGACCGTGTTGTGCGAATGGCCATGGTGCTGGGTACCACGGTCATCGTCAGCCGGTACCTGGGTGTTGAGCGCATCGGCCAGCTGAACTATGCGTTGGCGATCGTGAGCATCGCCATGGTCTTCACCTCGCTCGGGGCGAATGAGGTGGTCTCGCGGGACCTGGTGCGGCATCCGGAGCGGCGGGATGAACTGATGGGGAGCACCTTCGCCATCAAGCTCTTCGGGGGGATCATCCTCAACCTGGGTCTGCTGCTCTACGTGTTCCTCAAGGGCCTCGACCACTTCACCGTCATGCTTGTCATGATCACCGCTTCGGCGGAATTGCTGAAGTGGAGCACGGTGATTGACAACTACTTCATGGCCGAGGTGCGCGGTAATGTGGCGGCGAAGGTGAACATCGCGAGCACGGTGTTCGCCTCGGGCTACAAGCTCGTGCTGGTATGGATGAAGGCACCGCTCATCTGGTTCGCGTGGGGCTATTTCGCCGAGACCCTTTCATACACGGTGGGTTTCCTCTGGGTCTATCACCGGAACGGGCTTCGTTACCGGGATTGGAGGCCGACCTGGAGGATGGTGCGATACATCATGGACCAGTCCTGGCCCATGCTCGTGTACGGCTTCGCACTGCAGGCCCAGTTGAAGGTGGATCAGGTGATGATCAAGGATATCCTGAGCCGCACGTTGGGCGAGTCCTTCGCCAACATCGAGCTCGGTCAGTACTCGGTGGCCGTGAAGATGCTGGAGGCGATCGCCTTTCTACCGGTGGTGGTGCAACTGGCGGTCGCTCCGGCGATCGCCAAGGCCCGGGTGGTGGATATCGACCTCTACCATGAGCGGCTTACGAACCAGTACCGTCTGATGTTCTGCCTGTTCCTGATCACCGCCATACCGATGTACTTCCTCTCCGAATGGGGGATCGTGATGCTGTACGGAGAACAGTTCCGCGAATCCGGCATCCTGCTCTCGCTCTTTTCCTTCCGGCTGATCTTCGCGTTCATGGGGGTCGCCAAGGGCAGCTTCATCACCAATGAGGGGCTGTTCAAGTTCTCGTTGATCACTTCCATCCTCGGTGCTGTGGTGAGCATCGCCATGAACGCCTGGTTGATCCCCATCATCGGGGCCCGTGGGGCGATCTGGGCTTCGATCGCCTCCTTCCTGGTGAGCATCTTCATCGTGGATCTTTTTACCCCGAGCACACGTATCAACTTCCGCCTCATGATGCACGGCATCTCCACTTTCTGGAAGCTGCGGTCCGTGAAATGAGGTCGAGCGAGCGCACGTGAACACGTTCACCCCCACCGAACCCCTGCGGACGCCTGTCCTGCTGACGGCGTTCAGTCGGTATGACACCGCGGCGCAGGTCATGGAGTCCATCCGCGCGGCCCGACCGCCGAGGCTCTATTTCGCCTGCGACGGCCCCAGGAATGATCAGGAGCGGGTGAAGACCGACAAGGTGCGCAGCCTGGTGGAGATGGTGGATTGGCCCTGCGAAGTGCATACCCGGTTCGCGGAGCGAAACCAGGGCCTGAAGAAGGCCATGATCGGTAACCTGGACTGGTTCTTCGACCACGAGCCTGAGGGGATCGTCCTGGAGGATGATACCGCCCCCGTGCTGAGCTTCTTCTGGTTCTGCCAGGAATTGCTGGAACGATACCGGGATGATCGCCGGATCTGGTGGATCCTGGGGAACAATCTCATGAGTGATCCGGAGTCGGTGCCAGCGGCGTCCTACTACTTCTCCGAGCATGGATACGGTGCTCCGTGGGGCTGGGCGGGTTGGCGGCGTTCGTGGCGGTTGTATGATGGGGAGATGAGCGCATGGCCCGATGTTCGCGATTCCGCGGTCTGGAACAGCTTCTTCCTCAGCAGTGCGGAGCGCCGCGAGGCAAGGGCCATCTTCGAGGCCACCTGGAACGGTACCATCAAGACCTGGGATTTCCAGCATGACTTCGCCCGCATCCTGAACGATGGCATTACCATCATCCCCGAACACAACCTCGTGCGCAACATCGGCTTCGAGGGGGATGGCACCAACACGGTGCAGGGGCTTGATCCACGGGATGTGGACAATGCGCGCGAGACGCCCTTCCCGCTCGTTCACCCGAAGGAGGTGGTGGTGGACATGGCCCGTGACCTGGCCTACTTCAATGCCTTCATCAGGCCCCCCTTGTTCCGTCGGGTCAAGGATTCGATCAAGGGCCTCCTTCCGGAAAAGGTGGACCGCGCGATAACCCCCTTCTTCTCGAAGTTGCAGAAGCGCTTCGGCGCCTGATCCAACGGAAGCATCGTCCTCGCCCGGTGAAACCGCATCTTTGCGGGTAGTCCGAGAACCGCTCCAAGGTGCTGCTTTCCAAGCGTAAGCTGATCAACTCCCTCTTCCTGCTGTCCTTCCCGATCTATGGGATCGGCATGTACGTGGGCTACAAGACCAGCATCTCACAGGGGACCGTGGTGGCAGTGGGGGGCTTCCTGGGTATCATCATCATCCACGTGCTCGATCTCATCGCCCAGCGACAGGTCCGCAACATGGTCACGCGGAAGTATTGGTGGGGTCTGCTCTTTCTCATCTCCCTGATCGCCTCGATGTGGAAGGCATTGGCTGAGCATTTTCCGGGCGCCACCATGGCCAACACGGTGGCCTACACCATCATGTTCCTGGCGCCCTATCATGCCGCCATCATCGTGCACATCCGCAACCGCGACCAGGAGGACTTCGACTTCGCCCGGATGGTGCTCATCAGCTTGTCGCTCTTCCTGTTCATCAACCTGCTCGGGGTGGCGGCCGGCATGCACAACGTGCTGCACAACATCGAAGGCCGTCTCAACCTGCCCTTCGTGCTGGGGATCTATGATGCGGCCCACATGCTCGCCATGATCAACCTGATGCTGATGTTCTACATGAAGGACTTCGTGCGTCGCCCGATGCCCTTCCTCGGCATGCTGCTGTTCTACCTGGTGAACGTGGTGTTGATGCTGAAAGTGAACAGCCGGCTCTCCTTCATGACCTTCGCCCTGCTCACCGGGCTCTTCCTCTTCCGCATGATCGGCAGGGCCCGGTTGATGTTCCCGCTCTCGCTCTTCACGATGACCATCCTGACGAACTTCGCTCTGTTGGTCTATACGATCCTCACGCTGCCCTTCATGCGGGCGATCGTCTCACGTGTGAACAAGGAGGACGTCACCACCTTCAACAACCGGACGACCGTGTGGGACGTGGGTTGGAACTGGCTGGAGAAGGACCGGCACGGCCTCTGGTTCGGGCACGGATACCAGGGTCAGATCCACCTCAAGGGTTGGGACCACATCGCCGAGGTGTTCAATGTGAAGGATGTGCAGAACGTGCACATGCACAGCACCTTCATGCAGACGCTCATCAATCAAGGCGTTGTGGGTTACGCGCTGTTGCTGATCGTCGTCTGGTTCACCTTCACCTATTTCCGCAAGCGCTTCCATGAGGGAACCTTGGAGACCCCGTTGTTCGCGCTGATGGTGTACATGCTCTTCATCCTGCAGATCGACATCATCTGCTACGGCAACGACTTCGGGAACGCCTTGTTGTTCTGCCTCTTCGCGATGGTGGTGATGGACCCTCGGCACATCACCCGGCGACCGAGGACCATGGACGGCGGACCGCTCGATCCAGCATCCGACGCTATTGCACCACGATCCGATGATGCGTCCTGACCGCACCAGCGGTCATGGAGATGATGTAGTTGCCGCTGCAGAGCGCGTCCGGTAGGGGTACGATCGTGCTGCCGCGCACCATGCGTGCGGCGTGCACCAGGCGACCGCTCGGGTCGATCACCTCGATCCGTGCATCGACGTCCAGGCGCTCGGAGAGGAACAAGCTGGAACCAGCGGCCAGTGGATTGGGAAAGAGAAGGACGGTCGGTGCGTCCGGGGTCACCTCATCGTCGAGTCCCGTGGTCAAGCCGCACGTGGCATCATCCTCCTTGGCCAGCACGATGGAGCCGAACGCCTGCAGGGTGAGCGATCCAGAGCGGATGGCGCCGTTCACATCGCGCCAGCAGCCGGTCAGCGGGATCTCCGCGACGGCATCGGTGGGGTTGGTGAAGAGCACGTGTCGGGTGCGCGGATCGACGGTCTGCACGTTCGCCTTGTACAGTTCCACGTTGTCCAGCAGATAGCTGGGTTCGCTGAAGTGGTTGGCGAAGATCATCATGCCTGGTTCGGTGAGGTCGCTCTGGAACAGGAGCGTCACATCGCGGCGTTGCGTGTCGAATGGTATGTACCGCGCGTAGATGGAATTCGGGGTGGCCGCCTGTGACTGTCCCTTGAAGTCCGCCCGCACCGTGCCGTGAGCACTGCTCTGGATGGTGAACTTCAATTCGTACCAGCTGCCGGATTGCACGTTCATCATGTTGTCCGTACGGAGGTAGAACTCCGGGGAACCAGCATTGGATCCGTAGGTCACCTTCAGCGCGCCGTTGTCGAGCAGCCCGGCCTGGTATTGGATCTGCCCCTGCGTGGGCCAGCCGCTCCACCCGTTCGTGTTGTAATCGAAGCTGCTGTTGCTGATCATGTTCGCGCTGGTGCGGGCCACCACCTCCTGAGCGTTCTCCAGACGGGGGCTTCTGGTGCTCCCGGCGTCCTCGTTGCGTTCTGCGCGCCAGCGCTCCAGGGTGTAGTCCTTCACGTAACCGCCCTGCGCATTGATCACTTTGATGCTGAGCTCGTTGTAGGGGTTGAAGTAGCGGTTGTTGGTGAAGGTGCCGAAGTCGGTGAGCTCGGCGCCATGTACATGGTACTGCTGCACGCAACGCTGTTCCTTCGTGAGACAGTAGAGCGTGTTCCCCGCATACACGTCATTGAAGTTCGCCAGGTGATACGGAGGGGTGGCGCCCGGACCGTTCACGTTGGACTGGTCGGTGATGCTCAACTGGATGTCGTTCCCGTAGAGCACGTTGTCCCGGATCTCCAGGTTCGTGGATACCATGGTATGGTCCACATGGATGCCCGCGGCACTGCAATCGTGCACGGTGTTGCGCCGGACGATGATGTTGCGGATGACCGAGTTCCCGAAGTAGATCCCCATGCCGAGCGGCTGGTTGATCCCGTAGTCCATGGCCACGCTTTCGATGTTCCCACCGACCTCGGAGATGATGTTGTCCTGGATCGTCGCGCCGTCGGCGCTGTCCCAATAGATGCCACCGCCGTCGTTCACGGTCATCAGCACGTGGGAGATGAGGTTCTTCTCAACCAGGGGACTGCCGCCCAGGAAAATGCCGGAGTTGCCGGTGCGTGTGACGGTATTGCCACGGACGATGTTGCTGGTTCCGGACACATACATGCCGTAGTAGCCCCAGAACGTCTCGCCCAGACCGGCCTTCAGGGCGATGTCCTCCACGGTATTGCCGGACACGATCGCATTGTTGTCCAACAGCCCCATGCCCGAAGCGTAGGTGTGGTGCACGTGGTTGTTCGTGTAGCTCGTGTTGTTCGCATAGCTGCGGATGCCGAAGTACGAGCGTTGGAAGGTGCATCCCGTCACGCTCACGTTCGATCCCGTGTTGTACACGCCAGCGTGCTTCTGGTGCCGGAACTCGATGTCGCGGATGGTGATGTGCTGTTTCTGCCAGCCGACTTCGACCCCGTTGTCGTGCACGGATGCGCGCACGTTGATGGTGTTCGGGTCCGCGTTCCCCGGCGCGCGGAAATAGAGGACCCCGTTGCCGGCATCGTGGTACCACTCACCAGGGCTGTCGAGCTCGCTCAACTTGTTCTGCAGGAAGAAGCCCCAGCCATAGTTGCCCGGGTTGTAAACGATGGCCGGGAACTGGAGCGTATTGTTCGTGTGTGTGCCGACCACGGCGTTCTCGTAGCACCAGTTCGTGCTGCGCAGGACCAGTTCAGCGCCGTTCCAGTACCCGCTCGGCTGGGTGATGCTGCTGCTCGTGAGCTGGGTGGTGGACGCTGTGTTCACCCGCAGCCAGCCCGTGTTCGGGTAGCGTGCCAGCGTCATCAGTTCATTGCCCACATGCACGTACTTCACCGGTCCGGCCACGTTCGCACGCCAGATATCCCCCTGGTGAACGGTCCAGCCGGTGACGGCCACCGAACCCGTAACGATCGGCAGGGCGCCGGTCCCGTAGCTGCCTATGATGATCGGCTGTGCGGAGGAACCGTTGCTGTTGACCGTGAACTGTCCGGGGAAGGTGCCGCCGCGTTCGAAGAGCACCTGATCGCCGGGTTGAAGACTGGTTGCGACTTGTTGCAGGCGACTGATGCTGCGCCAGGCCGTTGCCGCGCTGGTGCCGTTGTTCGTGTCGTTGCCGGTCGGGGAGAGGTAATAGGTCGTGGCGCGGAGGGGACCCGTGAGTCCGAGCAAGGCGAACAGGATCGGGTAGCGGTTGAGCTGCATGGTGCGGTTCTGGCCCTGTTCAACCCGCTTGGGCACGAAGCGGTTGCGCTGATCCGACGAAACCGGGACCCGGTTCGACGAATGCTCTGTTCGCCAGGTCGGAGGCGTCCACCCGTTGGTGTTGAAAGGCGTCCGGGACCAGCCTGGATGCCTTCGTGCAGCCCGGTACTTTTGGGCCGTGCCAGCCCCCCCGTATCGCGTCCTGGTCGTAGGTCAGACCCCGCCCCCACACCACGGTCAGGCCATCATGATCGCCCGGCTGTTGGAGATGAACAGTGACCAGGTACGCCTGTTCCATGTGCGGCTGGCCTTTTCGGAGGACATCGGGAGCGTGGGGAAGTTCGCCTTCCGCAAGGTGTTCATCCTGCTCACGACCATCCTGCGCGTGTGGTGGGCGAGGTTGAGGCACCGGCCCCAGGTATTGTACTATCCACCCAGCGGTCCCAGCAAGGTCCCTGTGCTACGCGACATCGTCTTCCTGCTGTCCACGCGCTGGATGTTCCGGAAGACCGTATTCCACTTCCACGCGGGTGGTGTCTCCGGTTTCGTCGCGGAGCTCCCATCGGTGTTTCGACCCTTGTTCCGGGCGGCGTACGGTAAGCCGGACCTGGCCATCCGCACCGCTCCCCAGAACCCCGATGATGGTGCGGTCTTCGGAGCCAGGCGGAACGTGGTAGTGCCGAACGGCGTTGAGGATATGCGAGGAATGGTCCCCGAGCGTCAAGCCGGGACAGGAGAACCGCTCACCATCCTCTTCACCGGGGTGATGACCGAGACCAAAGGCGTGATGGTGGCGCTTGAGGCCTTCGCGCAGGTGCGGGAGCAGGGGATGGATGCCCGTTTGGAACTGATGGGCAAGTGGAGCAGTGAAGCCTTCCGGGAGCGGTGCGAGGCGTACGTGCGCGACCATGGGCTCGAGGATCGTGTGCGCTTCCTCGGTGTGCTCAGCGGACGGGAGAAGTTCGAACGATTCGCAGCCTGCGACATCTTCTGCTTCCCCTCATTCTACGAGGCGGAGACCTTCGGTCTGGTCCTGTTGGAGGCCATGCAGTTCGCCAAACCGGTAGTGACCACCGTCTGGCGTGGCATCCCGTCCGTGGTGGAGGAAGGTCAAAGTGGCTTCCTGGTACCGGTGCAGCAGCCTGAGGCCGTTGCGGGACGGCTGCTCGCGCTTCGTGATCCTGAGCTGCGCCGAAGGATGGGGCAGGTGGGGCGCCGCATCTTTGAGCGTGAATTCACGTTGAAGGCCTTTCACAGCAACATGGAACGGGAGTTCATCGCCTTGTTCCAGTGAACCCAGGCATGATACCCGCGCCCAGCAGATCCACCGACCACGTGTCCACCAAGCCCGAGAATCCGCCCAAGGCCTTTCCGAAACGGAGGGTCCTCACGGTGGATATCAGTTTGGGTGATCTCGCGGACACGGTGCGGGCCATCGCCGATCATGGTGAGGCCCATCGATCCTCGTACGTGTGCTGTGTGAACGCCCACATGACGGTGGAGGCACGCGAAGGTGCTTTCGCTGGTGTGGTGAACGGGGCTGACTTCGCCACGGCGGATGGTATGCCGGTGCTCAAGGCATTGCAACTGTTCCACCGGGTGCGGCAGGAACGGGTGGCCGGGAACGATCTGATGCCCGCTCTCCTGGAGGAGGCAGCCCGTCGCGGGATCGGTGTATACCTCTTCGGCGGTTCCGAGGAGGTGCAACAGCGGATCGTGGACCGCGCAACAAGGGAGATCCCTGCCCTGCGGATCGCCGGGCGATGGTCGCCACCCTTCGCACCCCTGGAGCAGATGGACCTGGCGGCTGATGCGGCTCGGATCAATGCGAGCGGGGCCGGCATCATCCTGGTCTCCCTGGGCTGTCCCAAGCAGGAACGATGGATGGCCGCGATGAAGGGGCAGGTGCATGGCGTGATGCTGGGGATCGGAGGTGCCTTCCTGCTCTATGCCGGGGTGGACAGCCGCGCTCCCCAATGGATGCGTGATCTTTCTCTGGAATGGCTCTATCGCCTCTGGCTCGAACCGCGACGGTTGTGGCGCCGCTATCTGGTGACGAACAGCCTTTTCCTCGTCCTATTCACCGGGGAATGGATAAGGTGGATCTTGAACGGGAGGAGGCTCGGGTCGGTCGATCGGAAGGGGATTTGACCTGGTACGCCCTTTGCGTGGTGCGTAACCCTGCGGGGGGGGGTGTTCGACGAATGGACGGTAATTATCGACCAATTTGACATTGATCCGACGAAGCACCTACATTTGGCACACTCGCAGGTAGGATGAACGGTTCTTGGACATAGAACCAGATGGATAAGACACTAGGTCCACAACATAGAATGGGTCGCATGACGACCGGTGCAGAGCTCAGCAATGAACTCTCATCCCTGCTTCGCAATGGTCGGAGTTCGCTTCAGAACGTCCAGACCGGTCTGAACAAGGTGCTCACCTTGGAACCATTGACCACGGTCAAGGATCTGGTGATCGTGGGTGATGGTCCGGCGGCGGAGGAGATCTTCCGTTACTGCGAGGACCAGACCGTGCGGGGCTATCGATTCCGCGGCATCTTCAATGATGAACCGCTGGAAGGAGTGCTTGGAGAGCGCCGTGTTGGTGACGTGGAGGCGGTTCGCTCCTTCGCCATCCAGAACCGGATCGACATCCTTTATTGCGCTCTCCCTGGTACCCGCCGAGCGGACATCACCGACCTGATGGAGTTCTGTGAGCGGAACACCATCCGGTTCCGGGTGATCCCCAGTGCCGAGAGCTTCATCCCGGTGGTGAAGACCTCCGAATTGGAGTTCCATGGTGAGGTGCCGGTGAGCAAGATCCGCAGGGAGCCGTTGGACAGCATGTACGCCCGGGCGTTCAAGCGGTTCTTCGATATCGTGTTCTCGTTCTGCATCATCGTCTTCGTCTTCTCCTGGTTGTTCCCTCTGCTCGCATTGATGGTGAAGCTCTCCAGCAAGGGGCCGGTCTTCTTCAAGCAGGTCCGTTTGGGTAAGGACAACGAGGAGTTCGTCTGTTGGAAGTTCCGAAGCATGCGGATGAACCAGGAGGCGGACAGCAAGCAGGCCACGAAGAACGACCCCCGGGTCACCCGGGTGGGCGCCTTCCTCCGCAAGAGCAACCTGGACGAGATGCCCCAGTTCTTCAACGTGTTCCTGGGGCAGATGAGCGTGGTGGGGCCTCGTCCGCACCCGTTGCGGCTCAACGATCAGTACCGGGACATCATAGACAAGTACATGGTGCGGCACTTCGTTCGGCCGGGCATAACGGGCTGGGCGCAGGTGAACGGCTTCCGGGGCGAGACCCGCACGCCCGAGCTCATGGAGCGCCGGGTGGAACTGGACGTATGGTACCTGGAGAACTGGTCCTTCTGGCTCGATCTGCGCATCGTGGTGAAGACCGTGACCAACATGCTGGGCAAGGAGGAGAACGCCTATTGACGGCATCCTCCGCAGGCTGGGACGCATTTCTCGGCAGGATCGGTCGACGGATCCAATGAACCACTATATTTGCGCTCCCTTTCCCGGAAAGGCATAGAAGTCATGGCCAACCACAAGTCCGCATTGAAGCGCGTCCGTCAGACCGAGACCCGCAACGAACGCAACCGTTACCAGAGCAAGACCGCACGGAACGCCGTGCGCAAGCTGCGTACGCTCACCGATAAGAAGGAGGCGGAGAAGCTGCTGCCCGAGGTGAACTCCATGCTGGACAAGCTGGCCAAGAACAACCAGATCCACAAGAACAAGGCGTCCAACCTGAAGTCGTCCGTGAAGCGTCACGTGAACGCCTTGAAATAAGCGGTCGCGACGCACACCGTACCTTGGACAGGTCCTCCACTCGAGGGCCTGTTCCCGTTTAAAGACGCGCATGAAGCCCGAGGGTGGCAAACTGAGCATTCCGGAATGGTCCAAGGAGGACCGACCGCGCGAAAGGCTTCTGGCGCGCGGGGCCAAGGCCTTGAGCGATGCGGAGCTCGTCGCCATCCTCATCCGGAGCGGCACGCCAACGGACAGTGCCCTGGACCTGGCCCGCATCATCCTGAACAAGGCGGGGAACGACCTGCATAAACTGGCGGCCATGGGCGTGAGCGAGCTCATGCGCATCCATGGCGTGGGTGAGGCGAAGGCGATGAGCATCGTGGCCGCCCTGGAACTGGGTCAGCGCCGGCGGGATCTCGCCGTGTCCCAGCGTCCCCTCATCGCGGACAGCCGGTCGGCCTTCGAACTGCTGCAGCCCGTGCTGGGAGACCTGCCCTATGAGGAGTTCTGGCTCCTCCTCCTCGACCGTGGGAACCGCCTGATGAACCGGGTGAAGGTGAGCCAGGGGGGCATGCACGGCACCGTCGCGGATCCCAAGTTGATCTTCCGGGAAGCCTTGGACCAGCGTGCCAGCAGCGTGATCCTCTGCCACAACCACCCGAGCGGGCAACTCCGACCCAGCGCGGAGGACATCCAACTCACCCGCAAGCTGGTCGAAGGTGGACGCTTCCTCGAGATCCAGGTGCAGGACCATTTGATCGTCACGAGCGCGGGCTACTACAGCTTCGCCGATAATGGACAGTTGAACTGAGCGATGGCAGGTCCCTTGCGGATACTGACCGTGGTGGGTGCTCGCCCCCAGTTCATCAAGGCAGCCGCGCTGACGCGCGCGATCGCCGGTCCATTCGCCGGGCGCATCCAGCAGACCATCCTCCATACCGGACAGCATTCCGACACGGCGATGAGCGAGGTCTTCTTCCAGGAGCTCGGTCCACAAGGCCCGGACCTGATCCTCGGAGGTGATGCGGAGGATGCGTCGCGGTTCGGTCGCATGATGGCCGGTGTCGAGCGGACCCTCGTTGACGTGCGGCCGCATGTGGTGCTGGTCTACGGCGACACCACGAGCACCCTGGCCGGTGCGATGGCCGCCTGCCGCATGGGGGTTCCACTGGCCCATGTGGAAGCCGGCCTGCGCTCCTTTGATAATGCGATGCCCGAAGAGGAGAACAGGGTATTGACCGACCATGCGAGCACCTGGCTCTTCTGCCCGACCGAGACCGCGGTCGATCATCTACGGAAAGAGGGAGTGGTGGATACACCCGGGGGGGCACCCTCACCGGGCCGTCAGCGCGTGATGAACGTCGGAGATGTGATGCTGGATAATGCATTGTTCTTCCGGAAGGAGTCGAACGCTCGAAGGGTGCTTGATGAGCTTCACCTTCGCGGCACCCACTTCGCCGTGGCCACGGTGCATCGAGCAGGGACGGCGGATGATGTACAGGCGCTGGTCGGTATCCTCGATGCCTTCAATGCCGTCTTCGAGCGGACGGGGGTGCGGGTCATCGTGCCCCTCCATCCGCGTACACGGAGGACGCTCGGGTCAACGTACCGCGAACCCGCCGGGGTCCGGATCATCGCACCGATCGGCTACCTTGATATGTTGGCCCTGGTGGGAGCATCGCGGTTCGTATTGACCGACAGCGGCGGACTGCAGAAGGAGGCGGGATTCCTGGGCAAGCGCTCGGTGATCCTGCGGGAGAATACCGAGTGGAGCGAATTGCTCGGTTCCGGTGGTTCGGTGCTTGCGGGCACCGATCCCGGGCGGATCCTCTCCGCCGTAATGGACCTTTCGGGGCGGTCCGATCCCGTGCTCACGACAGGGTTCGGCGACGGCCATGCCGCGGAACACATCTGCAACGAACTCCTGCGTGTGGCATGATCCGTTCCGCGATGGCATATGCACGCATGATGGGCGCAGCGATCGCGGACCCGGCGGCACGACATCTGCTCGGTGCGCATGCCTTTGGATCCTCCATCAAGGTGGGCGATCATACCGAGGCGCTGGAAGCTGCGGTGGGCTATCTCCTGCGAGCGCAACAGCGCGGATCGGATGCCGGGCTTGGCAGCTACCACTTGACGCAAGGCTGGGGGGCTTCCTATCCAGAGACGACGGGATACGCCATCCCGACCTTGTTCCTGGCGGGTGACCGGCTATCACGACCCGATCTGCATGAGGCTGCGTTGAACGCGGCCGACTGGTTGCTCACCATCCAACGCCCCGATGGAGGCTGGCAGGGGGGGCGCATCGGAGAGGACCGCCAAAGCGTCGTGTTCAATACAGCGCAGGTGGTGCGTGGATTGCTCGCCGCGTTCGAACGGACGCAACGACAGGGGTACCTGGACGCTGCTGTCCATGCGGGCCGGTGGATGGCAGGAGCACAGGATGCGGATGGAGCCTGGCGTGCGGCGAACTTCATGGGAGTGGCCCGGGTGTACGACACCTATGTGGACGCACCATTGCTCCACCTGCACGCGGTCACCGGTGAGCAGAGCTTCCGTGCAGCCGCCATCCGCAACCTGGAGTGGGTGCTCGGTCAGCAGGGAAGGAACGGGTGGTTCGCCAATGCTGACAATACCATACGGCACAACGACCGGCCGATCACCCACACGTTGGCCTACACCATGGACGGCCTGCTCGCATGTGCGCGCATCACGGGGGATGAAAGCTGGGCCCAGGCCGCGTTGAAAGCCGCCCTTCCCCTGGCCGAGCGGTTCCTGGCGGAGGGCAGGCTGCGAGGACGATATGACGCCGATTGGCAAGGCAGCGAGCATCCCATCCTGACCGGCTGTGCCCAGATGGCCATCGTCTGGTCGCACGCTGCGGAGCTGATGCATGATCAACGCTATCGCACCGCGGCGGAGGGCATGGTCAACTGGCTGGCCTCGGTACAGGGCCTGGGCCGGGTGGGTCCGGAGGAGGCCGTTGGTGCGCTGCCCGGCTCATTCCCGCTCTGGGGGCGGTACGAGAAGTTCGCGTTCCCGAACTGGGGCACGAAGTACTTCGTTGACGCGTTGCTTTGTGCTGGCCATGACATGGCCCGGTGATGGTGAGCACCACGGATCCTATCCACCTCTTCGAGCAAGCCGCGGAACGCTGGTCTTCACGACCTGCCCTGCGGCTGGGCGGAAAGAGCATCACCTACCAGGAGCTGGATGCCTGGAGCAATGCCATCGCGCAGCGGATCATCGCGCGAGGCCACGAGGGTAGCCGGATCGCATTCGTGGCTGAGAAGCAAGCCGGCTCGTACGCCACGATCCTGGGCATCTTGAAGGCCGGGGGATCCTATGTGCCGCTATCACCCGATGGTCCCATCGATCGGTGGGCCGCCATGATCGACAAGGCGGGACTGTGCGTATCCATCGGGGAACAGCGCATCGCCGACCTGGATCGGATCGACCCGGGAGCTGGGGGTGACACCACGCGGCCCAAGTCCCGGCCACACGATGAAGCGTACGTCTTGTTCACCAGCGGCAGTACCGGTGGTCCGAAGGGGGTGAGCGTGAGCCGGAGCAACCTGGCGGCCTATTTGAACCATCAGCTGACGGTCAATGACTTCAAGGAGACGGACCGTTTCACTCAGTTCTTCGCCCTCACCTTCGACCTGAGCGTGCATGACCTGTTCGTATGCTGGTCGGTGGGTGCATGCCTCTGTGTCCCGACAGGGAATGAATTGATGCGAGCCGTGGCCTTTGCGCAGGAGGAAGGGATCACGGTGTGGTTCTCCGTTCCTTCCCTGTTGATCCTTCAGCAACGGATGCGGGCGCTTGGTCCAGCGGTGCTCCCCAACGTGCGCAAGGCCTTCTTCTGCGGCGAAGCGCTGACCTGGCCGGTGGTCCATGCCTTCGCCAGAGCGGCACCGGGCGCGGACCTGGTCAACCTGTACGGCCCCACCGAGGCCACGATCGCCATCATCGGGTACGCCATCGATCGGGGAAGGATGACCGCTGAGGGAATGGTACCGATCGGGCAGCCGTTCGAAGGCGCCAGCGCACGGGTCGTGGAAGGGGAATTGGAATTGACAGGGCCGCAGTTGGCGCAGGGCTACGTCGGTGACCAGCCTGCGACCGACCGTTCCTTCCGGACCGACCGGGGCGTGAGGTGGTACCGGACCGGCGATCGTGCGCGGATGGATGATCAGCATATCCTGCATTACCTCGGTCGCCTGGATGATCAGGTGAAGATCATGGGACATCGTGTTGAGCCGGCCGAGGTGGATGCAGCACTGGCTCCTCTGCTTGGTGGCGCGCACACCATCACGTTACCTCGCGTAGAAGGCGGTGCCATCCGCTTGTACACATTCGTTCTCGGCGAGGTGGATCAGCCGCGCTTGATGAACGAACTTCGCAGGACCTTGCCATCGTACATGCTTCCTGAGCGGATCATCAGTGTGGACCGGATGCCGGTGACGGCGCACGGGAAACTGGATCGCAAGGCCCTGTTGGATCGGCTTGACCATGGATAGAAAGGAATTGTCACAGTGGTTGCGTGAGCGATTGGTCATCCGGGCTGATCGACTTGGTCTCCGCGTCGAAGAGGTATCCGGGTCCCTGGACCTCGTGCGCAGCGGCCTGTTGGATTCGCTCGGCTTCGTTGACCTCATCACGGAATTGGAGCAGGTGACCGGTCGGGAAGTGGACCTGGCGAGCGCCTTCGATACGCCCGGTGCCACCACCTTTGATGGCATCCTCGACCTCTTCGAACGCCCATGAACGGGATCACGATCATCGCCGTCACAGACCCCAAGGACCCGCGCCTGGAACGGCTGCTGCCCATGTTCGAGGACCTGCATGCCGTGATGCATGCGCATGGCATGATGCAGCAGCTCGCGCCGAACGGCGCGCAACTGTGGTTGCAGGGTGTCAAGTCCGGGCTGGAGCGTTTCAACCGGATGGTGCTTGCGCTGGACGGGGACGAGGTGGTGGGCTTCACCAGTGGGTCCATCAAGCTGGCGCCGGAGTATCTTGGTGGGGCACGGGTAGGTCATTGGACCCACCTGTATGTGGATGCCGCGCATCGCAAGGGAGGCGTCTCCCGCGCGATGTCGGACCTGCTGCACGCCTGGTTCCGTGAGAAAGGGGTGACGAGCGTGGAAACGCAGGTGGTCCGCGATCACCCGAGCTCCGTGCCCTTCGCAGAGTCCTATGGATATGCCGTGGAGTGGATCAATCTGCGCCTGACATTGTGAGCGCCCCGCTGCCCCTTTCCGATTGGCCTTCGCGCCTCGGTCTGCAGCGGGGGCAGAACGTGTTGCTCGCGGTGGATGTGACCCGACTGGCCTGGCGACACCGACGATCGGGTGCGGCGCACGTCCCCGGCCTGCTGCTCGATGCGTTCCGTACGGCGCTCGGGCCGGAGGCCACCATCCTGGTGCCTGCGTTCAACCACGATCTGCGTGATGGTGAGCGCTATGATCCTGACCGAACGGAGCCGATCACTGGTGCATTGGCATTGGTCGCGTGCAGGCACGACGGCTTCCGCCGCACCCATCATCCGCTGCATTCGTTCGCCGTGGCCGGCGCTGCGCAGGACCGGTTCATGGCGCTGGACGATCCGAGCAGCTTCTCCGCCGGCTCGCCGTTCGCATTGATGAAGGCGATGTCCTTCACGGTGGTGGCCATCGATCTCGACTTCGATCACGCCTTCTCCTATTTCCACCATGTGGAGGAGCTGGAGCAGGTGCCCTACCGACGCTGGCGGGAGTATTCCATCGACTACGGTGGACTTGGTGATCATCGGCCTCGCTCATTCAGGCTCTTTGCGAAGCGTTGGGGCTATGCCAACCGGTTGCGTGATCTGCGCCCACTGCTTGAAGAGGCCGGGGCGTTCCGGTCCATGGAGTTGGATGGAAGCCCGGTCATCACGGTGGATATCATGAAGGCGCATCCGATCATCGTGCATGATATCCGGGAGAACAAGGCGCGGAGCCTGGTCCACTTCACCTGGCGGAACTGGCTTCGGGATGCCATGCGCACAGTGCTACCCGAGAAGCCTTCCCGTTCGGCCAACCAACCGTTGCTCGTCGATGCTGGTCCACGTTGAACGTTCATCACCAAGGGTGGTATACGTGTTGCGGCATGTGCTGGAGCGGATGCTGGGCTTGGAGACACGCCATGTGCGGGGTATGGAGGAGTTCCGTGAAGCGATCGGACCGAAGCTGTGCTATACCCGTGCGCCGATCGATGGAGCGGTGCATGTGCCATGGAGCTGGGCGATCGAAGAGCGGTGCGAGCAGGATCCATTGGTGACGATGGACCTGGGAAGCCCTTGTCTGTTCATGACGGATGCCGGTGAGGACATCTTCGCGGGGATCTTTCACCATCTGAGCCTGGTGGATGAGATCCAGTGCAAGGACCGGGATGTGCACGGCCGCGTTCCATCCGCCTCGCTGTTCACGGTCCGCAGTGGCATCGCCGACAGGCCATGGGTGGAGGAGAAGGTGCAGCGCTTCGCACTGAAGCTGGAGCACAGCTGGCCCGGACTGATCAAGAGGAGGGGAGGATACGCGAACCAGGTGACCGTGGACATGGACAACATCCTCCGGTACGCAGGTCGACCATTGGGAAGAGCGCTGGGGGCCTCGGTGAAGGAGCTCCTCCTTGGTGAATGGCCTGCGATGCTGGAACGTTGGCGTGTACGCTCAGGCTCGGTCGCTGATCCCTTCGGAAGAGCGATCGAACTCGTGAAGGACCGCAGCAGCTCGATCGATCGCACGATCCTCTTCTTCTTGATGCGTGGAGGGACGGACTTCGATCATGCCGCAGCGGTTGAGCATGCTGCCACCCGTGCGGTCATCATCCGGGCAGGCGAGGTGGGTGAGGTCGGTGTTCATCCCTCGTATGCGACCATGGAAGACAGCGGGTCGATGCGGAAGGAGCGTGATCGCCTGCAGCACATCATCGGAAGGCCTGTCACGCTGAGCAGGCAGCACTTCCTCCGCTGGACGGTTCCGGCGACCCTGCGCGGCGCGCTCGAAGCGGGTGTCACGGAGGAGCACAGTCTGGGGTTCACGGACCGTGTCGGGTTCCGTGCAGGCACCTGCACCCCTTTCCCATGGTATGACCTGGAGCGCGAACAGGAGACCAGCTTGATGCTGCATCCGTTCGCGGTGATGGACAGTGCGTTGATCGAACGGATGAAGCTGGACCCCGCGGAGGTGGTGGCGACGATGAGCGCCATGAGCGACTTGGTGCGGAAGGTGGACGGACCCTTCGTCAGCGTCTGGCACGACCGTTACCTGAGCGGCCATCGGGAGTTCGCGTCCTGGCCGGAGGTCTTCAAGCGCGTCATGCGACATGCGAGGCGATGATCCGGCACCTGCGACATAGCACCATCGACAAAGCCGAGTGGGACAGGCTCCTGGACCAATGCGTGGACAGGATCTGGTATGCGCAGAGCTGGGTGCTTGATCGGTGCTGCCCGGATTGGGAGGCGTTGATCGGCGATGATGGCTCCATCATGCCCTTGCCATGGCGTCGGAAGTTCGGTGTGGACTACCTCTACCAGCCCTATGCGGTCCAATACCAGGGGGTGTTCAGTCCCGCGCGCGATGCCGCCACCGACGCGATGTTCCTATCCGCGGTACCGCAGCGCTTCCGGTATTGGGACATCCATGTGAATACAGGGATGCAGGTGGTTCCATCGCCTGCTCTGCGGATCGACACCAAGAGCACGCAAGAGCTCCAGCTGAGCGCGGACATGGAGACGCTGCGTGCCGGATATTCCAAGGGACATCGACGCAACCTACGGTCGACCGCAGGAGAGCAAGGCTTGGTGACCGGGGATCTTGCCGTCGAGGAATTCCTTGCGTTGTTCGAACGGACCACGGGTCGTCGGTTCCGGAACATCCCGGCCGGCGGACTGGAACTGCTTGGCAGACTGTTGGACGGTGCAAATGAACGAGGGGAGCTCACCATCCTGGGTATGCGGCAAGGGGCGGATCCCATAGCGGCCGCCTGTTTCATCAGCTGGGCGGGGAGGGCGATCCTCCTGAAGTCGGCCAATACGGAGGCCGGCCAGCAGCGCAAGGCAATGTTCCATATCGTGGATCGTTTCATCGCTGATCATGCGGGAAGCGGCTTGTTGCTGGACTTCGCCGGATCCAACACGCCCTCGGTCGCGCGCTTCAATGAGGGCTTCGGTGCAACCAGCAGGGTATATTTACACCTCATGCGGAACCGACTTCCGGTCCCTCTCAGGTGGTTCAAGCGATAAGCGATCATGGTGTTGGAACTGGCGAAACAGCGGAGCGTGGTGAACCACTTCATCGCGGAATTGCGTGATGAGCAGGTGCAGAAGGATCCGATGCGCTTTCGGCGCAACCTGGCGAGGATAGGGGAGGTCATGGCGGTTGAACTGAGCCGTACGCTGGAGTACACGGAGACCGAGGTGACCACGCCGCTGGGTGTCGCGCGGACCGAGCTGATGTCCGAGCAGCCGGTGCTCGCCACCATCCTGCGTGCTGGATTGGCGCTGCATCAAGGCTTCATGAACTACTTCGACCGTGCGGACAGTGCTTTCGTGAGCGCGTATCGCAAGCATCGGAAGGGGGAGGATGCCTTCGACATCGAAGTGGAATACCTCAGCAGCCCGTCACTCCAGGACCGTGTGGTGGTCCTGTGCGATCCGATGCTGGCCACGGGCAAGAGCATGGTGCTCGTGTACAAGGCGCTATTGCGTTTGGGCAAGCCGAAGGCCCTTCATGTGGCGGCGGTGATCGCCAGTGCGGAAGGCCTGGAGTACGCGAAGGCCCACCTGCCGGCGGGAACACGGTTCTGGATCGGTGCGGTGGATGACGAGATGACCGCGCAGGCCTACATCGTCCCCGGCCTGGGTGATGCCGGTGATCTGGCCTACGGGGCCAAGCTCTAGGCCATGCAAGCCGCTCTCGCTGCGATCACCGTGATCTTCACGGCCATGGTGAAGTTCCTGTTCGCCGGCCTCGTCTCCTACGGCATGGGTCATGGATTTGTCGAGACCTTGTCCTATACGGCGATCGGCGGTTGCCTTGGTATGTGCCTGTTCTACTTCGCAGGCCGCGCCATGATGGAATGGTTCCGGATGCGCTACCTCCGGCGCAAAGCGGCCCGGCGTGAACATGGATCACCGCGGAAACGGGTGTTCACCCGGACGAACCGGGCCATCGTACGGATCAAGCAACAGTACGGGATCATCGGCCTCTCGGCCTTCGCCCCACCCACGCTCTCCATCCCGATCACAGCGATCATCGCCGCGAAGTACTTCCGGCATGAAAGGCGGACCCTGCCTGTTCTGCTGCTTTCCGTACTGGTATGGTCGTTGGTGCTCAGCACCGCATGGAGTTTCATCCGATGAGGCGTTACCGGCATCTCTTCTTCGACCTCGACCACACGCTGTGGGACTTCGAGACCAATTCACGCGACACCCTGCGTGACCTGCATGCCTTGGAAAGGCTTGTGGATCGGGGCATTCCGGACGCGGCGGCGTTTATCGATGCGTACGAGGAGATCAACCACGGTCTATGGAAGCGGTACGAGAGCGGTCACATCGACCGAAGTGTGCTGCGTGTGCTGCGCTTCCGCAACACCTTGCTGCGCTTCGGGGTGAAGGATGAGCGACTGGCTGATCGCATGGGCCGCGACTACCTGGCGTTGACCCCGAAACGGAAGGCTCTCATGCCGGGTGCGCGTGAACTCCTGGCCGACCTCGGGTCGTTGTACCGCATCCACGTCATCACGAACGGCTTCCACGAGGTGCAGGAGGAGAAGATCGCCAGCAGCGGGCTGGGCCATCACTTCGACCTGGTACTATCCAGCGAGATGGCGGGTGCGAAGAAGCCCGACCCCCGCATCTTCCGTGCGGCACTCGAACGCACGAAAGCGTCGGCCGGAGAGAGCCTGATGATCGGGGACAACCCCGAAGCCGACATCGCAGGTGCGCGGAACGCCGGATGGGATCAAGCGCATTTCGCGCCGAACGGCGGTGGCGATGAAAGGGCGACCTATGTGCTAGGCAGGCTGGACGACCTCCGCACCATCCTCCTCTGAGGGCTCGGCGCCGTCCGGGTGGAAGACGTACTCCATCATCTGCCGGGTGCCGGTGATGTGACTGTGTCGGATGAAGCGCACCATGGAGCCGCTGACCACGGCACCGCGGTACTCGATCTCCCCCTTCTCCGGGTGGGTGATGAAGACGAGGCTGTCGCCGACCACGCTCACCGGCACATTGTGCAGGCCCAGTGCAGGGTTCCCGCGCGTTTCCCGCACGAGGTAGGCGGGCAGGTCCTTCTCCACGTCCTTCGTGCCGTTCACGGTGACCACCCGCCCTTCCGGGAAGAAGCGGATCAGGTAGATCAGGTCGCCGATGCGCTGACCGTAGTAGCCATCGAAGCGCAGGCCGGTGTCGGCGAGGGGGCCTTGGGCTGCCACCCCGGTGGCGGGGTCGATGGCGGGATCCTTCTTGTCCAGCAGGCTCTTGCCGATGAGGGCGATCGCCAGGACGGCGATGATGGCGATGAGGACGTTCTTGATGGTGTTGTTCATCGATCAATGCTTGAAACGTGCGATCACCGAGGTTGAGCCCGTGACCTTCTGGCCCAGGCCCACTTCGATCCGGGCATCGAGCGGCAGGAAGAGGTCCACGCGTGACCCGAACTTGATGAAGCCGAACTCCGCGCCCTGCACGGCTGGTGAGCCTTCGCGCGCGTAGGTGCAGATGCGGCGTGCGAGCGCTCCGGCGATCTGCCGGAAGAGCACCTCACCGTACTTCGGGTGCTTGTTCACCACGGTGCTGCGCTCGTTCTCGGTGCTGCTCTTCGGATGCCAGGCCACGAGGTACTTGCCGGGGTGGTACTTGTAATAAGTGGTGGTGCCGCCGATGGGGTGGTAGTTGATGTGGACGTTCAGCGGGCTCATGAAGATGGAGACCTGGCGACGCTTGTCCTTGAAATACTCCGGCTCATGGACCTCCTCGATCACCACCACCTTGCCGTCGCAGGGTGAGAAGATGGCCGCGTCGTCGTTCGGCAGGGCCCGTTCCGGAACACGGAAGAACCAGAGCACGATCACCAGCACGGCCACGAGGGCGAAGCACAGGATGGCACTGATCGCCGCAGGCAACACCGGCCATTTCACGAGGGCGAAGAGGCCGAGGCAGACCAGGGCGGTCACTAACAGGAGGGTGGGCGTTCCTTCGCGGTGCAGGCGCATCGAATGGGTGGTGCGGTCAAAGATAGACGGCTCCGCCAGCCGCTATCGGATCAACTGCAGGTAGAGCACCACGGCCGGAACGGCCAGCAGGAATCCATCGAAGCGGTCCAGGATGCCGCCATGGCCGGGCAGGATGCTCCCGGAGTCCTTCACCCCACGCGCCCGTTTGAACGCCGACTCGAGCAGGTCGCCTAGGGTGGCGGTCACCGCGATTAGACCGCCGACGATCAGCCATTCCTCCAGGCCCAGGAATTCCTGCTGCCTTGCGATCAACCACGCGACGCCCAGTGTGAGCGCGATGCCGCCCAGCAGTCCTTCGATCGTCTTCTTCGGCGAAACGGCAGGCAGCAGGGGCGTGCGCCCGATGGCTCGACCCACGAGGTAGGCACCGGTGTCATTGGTCCACAAGAGGATCATGAAGCCGATGAACATCCAGCGGTCCACGGCGAAGAAGTGCGTCATGAGCCCGAAGGGAACGGCCACCAACAGCAGCCCTGTCAGCGTCCTTCCCAACGCCGGTCCGGGATCCGGTTGCCCGCGCCAGAGCGACCAGGTGATGGTGATGAGCAGCACAAGGAAGGAAAGGGCGAGCGTATACCCGATGTTCCATTGCTGATCCACCGCGTGGAGGCCGACCGCCAGGTAGACCGTGGCGCCCACGAGCATGGTCCAGGTGGTCGGTGCTTCGTCCGTCGGTCGGCGCAAGAGGCGGTGCAGTTCGTGCAGGCCGATGAGGCAGACCGGCAGGTAGAGCAGGAAGGTGGTGACCGGACCGGCCCAGGCGGCACCGAGTGTGAGCAGCACGTACACCGCCCCTGTCGCAGCGCGCACGCCCAGTTCCTTCATGGCTCGTGGCTCTGTCGGATCAGGTGAAGGGCGCGCAGGACATGGTCGCGGTCCACGAGCACTTCAATGGAACCCATGGACGGGTAGACCGATGATCGCTGGTCCATGACCACGGCGGGAATATCGTGCGCCTCCAGTTGCCCGCGCAGCATCTCGGCCTCGTGCCGGTCGCGGGCGGTATGGATCAAGGTCCAGTTCGCCATGTGGCGGGGATCAGGCCTGGGCGCTCTGATCGGCTGGGGCCTCCGGGCTGGTGGTCGGCCCCGAAGCGGTGCCATTGCCGTTCCCGTTGCTGGTGGGTTGGTCGGCGAGGGCCTTCTGGAACGGACGATGACCGAAGATCTTCTCGAGGTCCTCCTTGAAGATCACCTCCTTCTCCAGCAACTGGGTCGCGAGGGCGGTCAGCTTGTCCTTGTTCTCCGTGAGGATGCGCTTGGCGCGGGTGTACTGGCCCTCCACCAACTTGCTCACCTCCTCATCGATCGTCTGCGCCTGCCGCTCGCTGTACGGCTTGCCGAAGGTGTACTCGCTCTGGCCCGTGCTGTCGTAGTAGCTGATGTTGCCGATGCGGTCGTTGAGGCCGTACATCGTGATCATCGCGTATGCCTGTTTGGTCACCTTCTCCAGGTCGCTCAGCGCGCCGGTGCTCACCTTGCCGTACATCACGTCCTCCGCGGCACGTCCTCCGAGCGCGGCGCACATCTCATCGAGCATCTGCTCGGCGGTGGTCAGATGCCGCTCCTCGGGCAGGTACCAGGCCGCGCCCAACGAACGGCCACGCGGCACGATCGTCACCTTGATCAACGGGCTCGCGTGTTCCACCAGCCAGCTCACCGTGGCGTGTCCAGCCTCGTGGTAGGCGATGGCCTTCTTCTCGTCGGCGGTGATGATCTTGTTCTTCTTCTCCAGGCCACCGATCACGCGGTCCACGGCATCCAGGAAGTCCTGTTTGTCCACGGAGCTCTTCTTCTTCCGCGCGGCGATGAGGGCGGCCTCGTTGCAGATGTTGGCCAGGTCGGCACCGCTGAAGCCCGGGGTCTGGCGGGCCAGGAAGCTCACATCCACGGTCACATCCAGCTTCAACGGCTTCAGGTGCACCTTCAGGATCTCCTCGCGCTCCTTCAGGTCGGGCATGTCCACGAAGATCTGACGGTCGAAACGACCGGGGCGCAGCAGGGCGCGGTCCAGAACGTCGGCGCGGTTGGTGGCACCGATCAGGATCACCCCACTGTTGGTGCCGAAGCCGTCGAGCTCGGTGAGCAGCTGGTTCAGCGTGTTCTCCCGTTCGTCGTTGGCGCCCATGCTGACACTGCGGCCACGCGCGCGGCCGATGGCGTCGATCTCGTCGATGAAGATGATGGCGGGTGCCTTCTCCTTGGCCTGCTTGAAGAGGTCGCGCACGCGGCTCGCGCCCACGCCCACGAACATCTCCACGAAGTCCGAGCCGCTCAGGCTGAAGAAGGGTACGTTCGCTTCACCGGCAATGGCCTTGGCGAGGAGGGTCTTGCCCGTGCCGGGAGGACCTACGAGCAGCGCGCCCTTCGGGATCTTCGCACCGAGGTCGGTGTACTTCTTCGGGTTCTTGAGGAAGTCCACGATCTCCTGCAGTTCCTCCTTCGCCTCGTCCAGACCGGCCACGTCGTTGAAGGTGACGTTGGTGCTCTTGCCACCCTCGAAGACCTGCGCGCGGCTCTTGCCGATGTTGAAGATCTGCCCGCCTGGTCCGGCACCACCGCCGATACGGCGCATCACGAAGATCCAGATCAGGACCATGGCCCCGATGAAGATCATCCAGTTCAGGATCTCGCGCCCCCAGTTGTCCTGGGTCTCGTACTCGTAGGCCACATGATACTTCTCCGCGTCCTGAACGATGCGGTCCTTCAGCACGTTGCTGCTGCCCAGGTTGAAGGCGTAGTGCGGGCCGGAGGTGTTGGGTCCGGAGATGGGCGAGCCCTTGATGCGGTCCTTGTGCGGCTCCTTGTCCAGCCGGTCCTGCTTGATGTAGACCTTCACGAGCTGGTCGTTCACCACCACGATGCGTTGCACATCGCCGGCTTCCAGCATCTCCTGGTATTCCGTTGGGTCGATCTTCGCCATGCCTCCGCCGTACTGGAAGAGGTTGATGGAGAGGATCACCAGGATGATGATCCCGTAGATCCAATAGAAGTTGAACGACCGTTTCGGCCGCTCCTTGTTGTCGTTGTTGCGTTCGTCCACTATTCCTGGTTGTTCACTCTACGTTCAAGCCACGTTCTCATACCGCCTGCTGGAGGCGTCGCCCCACAGGTCCTCCAATGCGTAGTACGAACGCTTGTCCCGGTGGAAGATGTGCACCACCACGTCCACGAAGTCCATCAGGATCCACTCGGCGTTGCTGGTCCCTTCGGTGTGCCAGGGCTTCTCGTCGGCCTTTTCACGGGCGAAGCGCTCCACCGATCGCTGGATCGCATCCACCTGGGTGGCGGAGTCGCCGTGGCAGATGATGAAATGGTCGCTCACGGTGTTGGGCACTTCGCGCAGGTCCAAGTGGACGATGTCCTTGCCCTTCACCTCCTGGATGCCCTGTACAATGGCATCCACCAGTAGGGCCGAGGCGCCCAGTGCGTTCTTCATCCGGTTATCTTGGTCCGTTCAAAGGTACGAAGTTACCCACGCCGGTCGCGGGCTGGCGAAAGGTCATGAGACATGCCCATCGGTGATCCGGTCCTCGCGTTCGTCACGCTCGAGAGCACCAACAAAACGGCTGCCGAATTGCTGAAGCTGTCGAAGGTGCAGCATGGTGCTGTCATTCTGGCCCATGAGCAGACCAGTGGCAGGGGCCAACGGGGCCGTGTCTGGAATTCAGTGGCAGGTGCGGACCTGACGGTGAGCATCGTCTTGAAGCCGACACACCTGCGCGCGGAGGACCAGTTCGCGCTGGCCAAGTTGGCCGCCCTTGCAGTGGCCGAGGTGGTGCACGCGTTGGTTGCTGCGGAGGTGCGGGTGAAGTGGCCGAACGATGTGCTGGTGGAACGACGCAAGGTGGCGGGCATCCTCATCAAGAACGAAGTGGTGGGCGAACTGGTCCAGAGCTGCATCGTGGGGATCGGCATCAACGGCAACAGCCAGGACTTTCCGGAAGAATTGATGGCCACGAGCCTTCGCCTCGAAACAGGCCGTGAGATCGACCTTACCGACCTGCGTATGCGCCTTTGTCAGGCCTTGGACCGACGTTGGGCCGCGTGGGAGGCCGGAGATACCGGACTGGACCACGCCTACGCCGAGCTGCTGTGGTCGCGGGGGCGCTGGAGCCCGGTGGTGCTGGATGGGAACACCATCCTGGCGCGTCCGATGGACGTGGACAAGCACGGGCGCCTGATCGTGGAGTTGGAAGGGGGCCAGGTGGGGGCCTTCGATCTGGACCGGTTGCGCTTCGGGCCGAGGTGAACGATCCGGGGAACCGTTCGAGTTGGTGCCATCGGTTAGGGAATTCGACCAGGAATGGACGGTCATGAACGGGAATGATGAACCCGGCGCCTGGTCGAACCAGGGGTATGAACGTGTTCAACCACGTCCATTCCCGTCCATTTCCGGTTCTTTCACGCTGGCTTGGCGAGCTTGCGGTCAGGATCCTATACAAGGAAGGAATTGTGATTTAATATCCTGAACATCAAACGATTGAATCGAACCTTACGTTGGCCGGAGGATCACCCCCGACCCTTGCGTACCAACTTTCCACGGCCATTTGTCAGGAATCGGAAAAGCCCTACATTTGCCGTCCCTTAAGAACGACCAAGGCGATGAAACGTACCTATCAGCCCAGCAAACGCAAGCGCACGAACAAGCATGGCTTCCGCAAGCGCATGAGCAGTGTGGCAGGCCGTAGCGTGCTTGCCAGCCGTCGCCGCCAGGGCCGTCACAAGCTCACCTCGAGCGACGAGCCTTCGCACAAGGGCTGAACCGATCGAACCTCTTGAAAGGGCTGCCTTTGGCGGCCCTTTTTCGTTGGGGTGTTCATGCTTCCAGGTCGATCCGCCGCAGGCAGCACCTCCGCGTCCCTTGGTCCATCCCCACGAAAGCGCGGATTTCTCTGCGCGCTCTGCGGTTATCACATTTCGCCCAGCCTCCCGGGCATTTTCAAACGCCAGCTCGGTCTCCCTCCCCCTTCATCCGCGCCGCGATCCTTTCCCCCAGTTCCTGGGTCAGCAGTACGTGGCCGAAGGGCAGCTCCTCCTGGGTGATCAGCTCCGGGGCATGTCGGCGCAGGTGCCTGCCCAAGGCCGGCTTGATCACGCTGTCGTGGGTGCCGAAGAAGAGGTGGATCGGAATACCCTTGGAACGAGCAATGGAGACCACGTGCGCCAGGTCCGGCTCGATGTTGCGGAAGCTCAGCCAGACATCACGGACGAGCATGCGCTTGTGCTTGCTGTCGGTCTGACCGATGAGGAAACGATGCATCTTCTCCGGGATCAGCCGCAAGGACCGTGCACCGTGGATCAGTGCATGCACCAGGTGGGGGCGTTCCACGAAACGGCGGTAGAGGGCCCGCCCGACCTGCGAGGCGGCCAGCCCGCGGTACCAAGGCTTGGTGATCAAGCCGTCCGGTGCGACAAGGAAGACACCAGCCAGCCGCTCGGGCATGGCCTCCAACAGGCCCAGGGCGATGCGTCCGCCCAAACTATAGCCCAGCAGCGCCGCCTTGTCCACCTGCTTGTGGTCCAGGAAGGCGGTGAAATAGGCGCCCAGTTCGGCGGAGGTGAAAGGTGTCGCGGCCCGTTCCGGGTAGCCGGGGCTCTTACCATGGAAGTGCAGGTCGAAGGCGTAGAGCGTGCAATGGGCACCGAGGGTCTTCTCCAGGATGGCGAAGTCCACCCCCGTGCGACCGAAGCCATGGAAGGCCAGCACAGCCAAAGGTCCGGTGCCGTAGCTGCGGTAGGCGAGGGTGGTGCCGTGGGTGAAGTAGGAAAGCACTGCGGATCAGAAGATCAGATGATCAGAAAATGAGATGATCGAATGCGCCGTAAAGGTGGGAAGGACCGCCGGGTCTGTTAGATAAAGTGTGTCATCATCGTTATTGCTGATGATGTTGATGTTGTTGG
>JAKQEI010000273.1 GCA_029573495.1 Bacteroidota bacterium
CCAACTATTCTACGATCTTGGTGATCACGCCGGCGCCGACGGTGCGGCCGCCCTCGCGGATAGCGAAGCGCGAGCCGGCCTCCAACGCCACGGGCACGATCAAGGTCACCTTCAGGTTCACATTGTCGCCCGGCATGACCATCTCCACCCCTGCCGGCAGCTCCACCGAACCGGTGACATCCATCGTCCGAATGTAGAACTGCGGCCGATACCCAACAAAGAACGGCGTATGCCGCCCCCCTTCTTCCTTCCGCAGTACGTACACCCCGCCTTCAAAGGTGGTATGCGGCCGGATGCTCCCCGGCTTGGCCAGCACCATCCCCCGCTCCACATCCTCGCGGTCGATCCCTCGCAGCAGACAACCCACGTTGTCCCCGGCGATCCCTTCGTCCAGCGTCTTGCGGAACATCTCGACCCCGGTGCACACCGTCTTCCGCGTCTCCCGCAGCCCGATGATCTCCACCTCTTCCATCGACCGCACCCGGCCGCGCTCGATCCGCCCCGTGCACACCGTCCCCCGTCCCTTGATGCTGAACACATCCTCCACCGCCATCAGGAACGGCTTGTCCACCTCGCGCGTCGGCGTCGGAATGTACTCGTCCACCACCCGCATCAGCTCCCAGATACAGGCATACTCCGGTGCGTTCGGGTCGGTGCTCTTGCTCTCCAACGCATCCCGCGCGCTCCCGCGCACAATCGGCACATCATCCCCGGGAAACCCCTGGTTGCTCAACAGCTCCCGCAGCTCCAGCTCAACCAGCTCTAGCAGCTCCGGGTCGTCCATCATGTCGACCTTGTTCAAAAAGACCACCATCGCCGGCACTTCGACCTGGTGCGCCAGCAACACGTGCTCCCGCGTCTGCGGCATCGGCCCGTCCGGCGCCGCCACCACCAGGATCGCCCCATCCATCTGCGCCGCACCAGTGATCATGTTCTTGATATAGTCCACGTGCCCCGGACAGTCCACGTGCGCATAGTGCCGCTTGTCCGTCTGGTACTCCACATGGGAAATGGCGATGGTGATGCCTCGCGCCTTCTCCTCCGGTGCGTTGTCAATGCTGTCAAACGCACGGAACGAGGCCATCCCCTTCATCCCCAAGACCTTGGTGATCGCCGCCGTCAGCGTCGTCTTGCCGTGGTCGATATGCCCGATCGTCCCCACGTTCACGTGGGGCTTTGTTCGCTCAAACTTTGGCTTACCCATGCTTCAACCTCCTG
>JAKQEI010000001.1 GCA_029573495.1 Bacteroidota bacterium
TCGATCACATTCACCGAGCCGATATCCAGACCGCTGTTGTCCGCATCATCGTTGTCGTTGCCGAGCACGTCGATGGTGATGGCGGTATCCTCGTCCGTAGTGGTCGCATCATCCACTGCCAAAGGCGCATCGTTCACCGGCAGCACATTGAAGCTGATGGTGGCATTGTCGCAGAGGCCCGTAGGATCGCACAGCTGGTAGGAGATGGAGACCACCCCATTGACGTTATCGGCCGGGTTGAAGGTGACCACGCCAGTGGCGCTGTCGTAGCTCCATTCGCCCAGTGCAGTGGTGAAGGTGGTCTGCAGGCCGGTGGTCCCCAGGTCCAGGTCCACGGTGAACTGACCGGCGCCGTTGGTGGGAGCGCTGGGGTTGCCATCCACATCGGTGTCGTTGGTGAGGATGTTCACCGTTCCATCGGCTCCATCCTCAATGAGGTCGCCACCGTCATCGTTCACGGCTACGGGCGCATCCACCAGGGATTGCACGGTGATCACCACCACGGCGGTGTCGCACAGCGATGGCAGGGGCACGCCCAGGTCGCAGGCCACGTAGGTGAAGGTGTCGGTTCCGGTGAAGTCGGCCGCCGGGGTATAGGTCACGGTGCCATCGGGGTTCACGCTGGTGGTGCCATTGCTCGGTCCGTCGATCACGGTCACCGAGGTGGGGTCCATGCCGCTGTTGTCCAGCGCATCGGTGTCGTTGGCCAGCACGGCGATGGTCACGGGCGTATCCTCATCGGTGGTGGCTGCGTCATCATTGGTCACCGGCGCGTCGTTCACCGCATTGATCGCAATGAGCACCGTGGCGATGGAGCAGAACCCTTGATCGTTGCACACGGTGTAGTTGAAGACATCGGTGCCGTTGAAGTTCGGGCCGGGGGTGTAGGTGATGGTGCCGTCAGGGTTGGCCACCGCCGTACCGTTCGCTGGTGCCACGGTCACCTGCACGGAACCGGGCACGAGCACTCCGCTCACCGCTTCATCGTTCTGCAACACAGGGATGACCACGAAGGCATCCTCGTTCAGGAGCACGTTATCATCCACCGCCAGGGGGAAGGCGTTGGTCACGGTGATCACCAGGATGGCCGTGTCGCACAGCGGCGGTGCCGGCACTCCCAGGTCGCAGATGCGATACGTGATCGTGTCGTTGCCTACGTAGTCCTGATCAGGGGTGTAGGAGATGGTGCCATCGGGGTTGGCCACCGCCGTACCGTTGTCCGGTCCGCCGATGATGGTGATGCTCGCTGCATCCACCGGCGACTGATCGAGCAGGTCGTTGTCGTTGGCCCACACGTTGGTGATGAGCGTGGTGTTGGGCAGCACGTTGTCCACATCATCGTTGGCCACGGGCGGATCGTTCACCGGCGCCACGATGAAGGTGATGGTAGCCGGATCGCAGAGCCCGACCGCATCACAGAGCTGGTAGGTGAGGTTCACGGTACCGTTGAAGTGTGCTGCACCATCGAAGGAGACCACACCGGTGGCGCCATCATAGGTCCAGGTACCCTCAGCGGTGGTCACCGTGGTCTGCAAGCCCGGGGTGTTCACATCCAGGTCCACGGTGAACTGGCCTACACCGTTGGTGGGCGCAGTGGGGTTGCCGTCGGGATCGGTGTCGTTCAGCAGCACATTGATCGTGCCGTTGGGGCCGTCCTCTAGGATGCTGCCGCCGTTGTCATCGGTGGCCACGGGCGCATCGTTCACCGGGTTCACCACGAAGGTGATGGTGGCGTTGTCGCACAGGCCCTGTGGGTCGCATAGGGTGTAGATGGTGGAAGCGGTGCCGAAGAAGTTGGTGGCCGGGTCGAAGGTGACCACGCCGGTGGCGGGATCATAGGTCCACACCCCTTGGGGGCTGGTGAAGCTGGTCTGCACGCCGGGGGCGCCGGGAGCAAGATCCACCGTGAACTGACCGACGCCGTTGGTGGGCGCGGTGGGATCGCCTTCCGCATCGGTGTCGTTCAGCAGAACGGCCACGGTACCATTGGGACCATCCTCGGTCAGGGTACCGCCATCGTCATCGTTGGCCACCGGCGCATCGTTCACCGGTGTCACGGTGATCACGAAGATGGCCGTGCTGCACAGCGCTGGCAGCGGGGTTCCCAGGTCGCAGATGCGGTAGGTCACCGTGTCGTTGCCGTTGAAGTTGGGGCCCGGCGTGTAGGTGATGGTGCCATCGGCGTTGGCCACGGCCGTGCCGCTGTTGGGCCCATCGATCACGGTGAGCGAGGTGAGGTCGAGCCCACCACCGTCGATCAGGTCGTTGTCGTTGGTCAGCACGTTGAAGGTGGCCACCGCGCCTTCCGCAATGGTCACCGCATCGTTGTTCGCCACCGGCGCGTCGTTCGCCGGAGCTACCGTGAAGGTGATCACCGCATCATCGCAACCGAAGGCCGGATCGCACAGCACATAGGTGATGGTCGCAGTGCCATTGAAGTTCGGTGCGGGATCGAAGGTGACCACACCGGTTGCACCGCTGTAGGTCCACACGCCTTGTGCCGTGGTGAAGATGATCTGCAGGCCCACGGTAACGGGGTCGAGGTCCACGGAGAACTGACCGGAATTGTTGGTGGGTGCGCTCGGATCGCCTTCGGCATCGGTGTCGTTGAGCAACACGTTCACCGTGCCGTTGGGGCCATCTTCCGTGAGGGTGCCCCCGTTGTCGTCATTGGCGATGGGCAGGTCGTTCACAGGAGAGACCGTGAAGGTGATCAGTGCATCATCACAGAGCCCTTGGGGATCGCAGAGTTGATACGGGGTGGACGCGGTTCCGTTGAAGTTGGTGGCCGGATCGAACACCACCAGACCGATGGCGGGGTTGTAGGTCCATACACCCTGCGCGGTGGTGATGGTGGTCTGCAAGCCCGGTGTACTCAGGTCCATATCCACCGTGAACTGGCCCGGACCGTTGGTGGGCGCAGTGGGGTTGCCCTCCACATCGGTGTCGTTGGTGAGGATGTCCACGATGCCATTGGCGCCATCCTCAGCGACGGTCCCGCCATTGTTGTCGTTGGCCACCGGCGCATCGTTCACCGCTGTCACCACGAAGGTGATCACGGCGTTGTCGCACAGGCCTGCGGCATCGCACAGTACATACGTCAACGTCGCAGTGCCATTGTAGTTGGTGGCCGGGTCGAAGGTGACCACACCGGTGGAAGCGTTGTAGGTCCACACGCCCTGCGCGTTGGTCACTGCGGTCTGGATGCCTGCGGTACCTGCGTTGAGGTCCACGGTGAACTGGCCCGGCCCGTTGGTGGGCGCGGTGGGGTTGCCGTCCAGATCGGTGTCGTTGGCCAGCACGTTCACCGTGCCGTTCGGGCCGTCCTCGGCCAGAGTGCCACCCGTATCATCGTTGGCCACGGGTCCGTCGTTCACCGGTGTCACGGTGATCACAAGGATGGCGGTGCTGCACAAGGCGGGCAGTGGCGTGCCCAGGTCGCAGATGCGGTAGGTGACCGTATCGTTGCCGTTGAAGTTGGGGCCCGGCGTGTAGGTGATGGTGCCATCGCCGTTGGCCACGGCCGTGCCGCTGTTGGGCCCCTCGATCACGGTGAGCGAGGTGAGGTCCAGCGCACCGCCATCAGCAATGTCGTTGTCGTTGGTCACCACGCTGAGGGTGGCCTGTCCATCCTCCGCGATGGTCACCGCATCGTTGTTGGCCACCGGCGGGTCGTTCACCGGCTCCACCGTGAAGGTGATCACCGCATCGTCGCAACCGAAGGATGGGTCGCAGAGCACATAGGTGATCGTAGCGGTGCCATTGAAGTTGGTGGCCGGGTCGAAGGTGACCACACCGGTCGCACCGCTGTAGGTCCATACGCCTTGCGTGGTGGGGAAGATGATCTGCAGGCCCACCGCATCGGGATCAAGGTCCACCGAGAATTGCCCGAAGTTGTTGGTGGGTGCCGTGGGGTTGCCATCTGCATCGGTGTCGTTCAGCAGCACATTGATGGTGCCATTGGGTCCATCTTCCTGCAGGGTGCCACCGTTATCGTTGTTGGCGATGGGCACGTCGTTCACCGCAGTAACGGTGAAGGTGATGGTGGCATCATCGCAGAGTCCAGTGGGGTCGCACAGTCGATAGGGAATGGATGCGACCCCGTTGAAGTTGGCCGCCAGGTCCAGGTCGATGGCACCGTTCGCGGGGTTGTAGGTCCAGATTCCCTGTGCCGTGGTGATGGTGGTCTGCAGGCCCGGTGTCGTCAGGTCCAGGTCCACCGAGAACTGACCCGCACCATTGGTGGGACCGCTCGGGTTGCCATCGGCATCGGTGTCGTTGGTCAGGATGTTCACGAAGCCGTTGGGGCCGTCCTCCGTGAGGGTGCCGCCGTTGTCATCGTTGGCCACGGGCGCATCAGCCACAGCGTTCACGGTGATCACCACGGTGCCCACACCGCACAGGCCATCGTCATCGCAGAGGTTGTACTCGAAGACGAAGGTGCCGTTCACGTTGGCGTTCGGCGTGTAGGTGAAGGACCCATCGGGGTTCACCACCACGGTACCATTGGCTGCTGCGGTGCCGCCATTGAGCAACGACCAGGTGAGGTTCGCCAGTGGATCATCCGCATCGCTATCGTTGGTGCTGAGCACATCGCTGAGCACCGCATCCTCGTTCATGGTGAAGGCATCATTGCCGGGCCGGGGAATGGCCAGCACGAAGACGTTCTCACCTACAGGTCCGCCCACCGCATTGCTGTAGTTGCTGCCAGGCACGGAACCACCGGTCTGGTAGGTGGTGTTGCTGCCCGGATACGCGTTTGTGGCAGGCGAGATCCGACGGTCCGGTTGAGCAGCCGTGCGGGTGGGATCGAGGTAGCTCACCTCAGCGCCGTTCTGGTACACACCAGGGGCGATGTTGGGTCCCACAGCAGCAGTAAGCACAATGGTGGCCGACCCTCCCGCTGGCAGGTTCAGATCACCGAACACCGGCTCCTGCGCAGTACCCAGGTTGGTGAGCGTTGCCGGACCGGCAGCACCGCCAGCATAGGCGATGGTGGCGCTCACGAAGGAGAATCCACTGGGCAGGATATCGCGTACACGAACGCCAGAGGCGCCACCGCCGGAAGTGGCATTGGAGACCACCAGGGTGTAGGTGGTGTTCTCGCCTTGGGCAACGGGCACGCCAGAAGTGGCACTGGCGGAGGTCTTGGTCACCGCCAACGTGGGCAGGCAGCTGCTGCTGGTGCCTTGCAGATAGGTGGGCAGCGCAGTGGTAACGAAGGAGTTGGCGGTACCGCTCTGGCCGTTGGCCGAGCCATGAGCGATGCCCGCGCCGTTGTTCGCCCGGCCACTGGCCCCTCCTGCAATGGCGGTGCTGAGCGTAGCGCCGGGTAGGTTGAACCAGATGGCACCTCCTCCGCCACCGCCACCCGGACCGTGCTCAGCGCCTGCATCGTTCAAGGTGTTGCCACCGCGTCCACCGTTGGCTTGCAGGGTCAGGTTGGCCGTGGGGCTCGTGAGCGAAGCGTTCACGAAGATGGTGCCACCACCACCGCCACCACCCGCGCCATCCGGCGCACTACCGAAGACACCGGGTTCGCCATAGGATCCATTGGCGGTGATCGTGCCGGCACCCGCGATGTTGCCCACGTTCATGATCACCAGTCCGCCACCTACGCCACCGCGCACACCGGTGGTGGCATTGTTCGCATCACCGCCACCACCGCCACCGCCTAGGTACAAGCGGCCCAAGGCCTGCGGCACACCGATGCCTGGACGACCGCCGCTGGGGTTGGTTCCACCGGCTCCCTGCCAGCCCAGGCCACCCACGCCGCCCGCTCCACCGTTCGCACCGCCGCCGCCACCAGCGTTGTGGTCATTACCGCCACCGCCACCATTGCCAGGAGCACCCCGTCCGAAGTCACCGCCAGGGAACCCGTTCCATGCCGCACCCAGATCCACCGGGTTGAACCCGTTCCACATGAAGCGCGGTGTGCCGGCGATATTCTCGCCTTTGCCGGACGACTCAGTGAGCGACGTGGTCACATAGGTGGTGCTTACGTTGGCACCAGAGCTCGCTTGGTCCTGATACCCACCACGGAAGCCGCGCGCATTGGCGTTCACCGTGAAGCCATTGAAGCTCAACGTGCCTGCCACATCAAAGGCGAGCACACCGCCAGCGCTACCGTTCCACGGTGGGCAGATAAGGTCGGAGGTGAGCGTCAGGTTGGAATACTGTGGCACACGCACCACTTGAAAACGCTTCTGTGTGGCCGTGGAAGTACCGTCCTGGTTGGTATATGCATATACGGTTCCACCAGCTGTTCCACCTGCTCTGAAGGTGAGTGTACCTCCGGAGAGAGGCACGCTATTGGTGGCTACCAAGTACTCATACCGGCCGGTGTTGTTCAGCGCGGTGAATCCTGTGCCGCCCAGCGCATCAGGACCACCGGTCGCATTGTTGCCGCCATAGAGGTCGCTGTTCGCCGTGCTGATATCCGCATCCTGCATCTGGATGATCAGGACCAGATCACCGGGAGCGATGGAAATGCTTCCGAAGCTGTTCCCCGAGGCGTCCGTGGCGGGCACAGCACCCAGCACGAGCGATGTAGCCCCAACAGGAACGTTCTGGTTCCCGTTGATCGCAAAGTAGGAATTGATCACTGCTGCGGCGTTCGCAGGACCATCCGTTCCCGGCGAACCGCAAACGGCCACTTGTGCGCTGGTTCGGGTAAGGGTCAGAAAGAACAACAGTCCGGGAAGTAGTGCACGCATGGGCTCAGGGATCCGTTGCGATCACGAGATCGGCAACAATGCCGACAAACGTATCCCGCGCATTGCCGGTCGTTGCGCCGGTCCATCAAGGGTTTTGCACGGATACGTGTCAGTACATGCAGCATTGTGGACGATCCGCCACATCGACTTGAACACCATGCGTGGTACCACACCCTCCACGTGGCAATGTGCTTGCGGCCACTCCCCTATTTTCGCGCCGCGTTCGGCTTCGCGTCACATCGCCCGAACAGCCCACATGCTCACCATGGACACCTTCTCCTTCGCCGGCAAGAAAGCCCTTGTCCGCGTGGACCTCAACGTTCCCCAGGACGCCACCGGCAAGGTCACCGACGATACTCGTGCACGCGCCATCGTGGCCACGGTGAACAAGATCCTGAAGGACGGCGGCAGCGCCATCCTCATGAGCCACCTGGGCCGCCCCAAGGGCAAGGTGAACCCCGCCATGAGCCTGAAGCCCGTGGCCGAACACTTGAGCACGTTGCTCGGCAAGCCCGTGCTCTTTGCCACCGACTGTGTGGGCCCCGATGCACAGGCCAAGGCGGCAGCGCTGAAGCCCGGAGAAATATTGGTGCTGGAGAACCTGCGCTTCCACCCCGAGGAAGAGGGCGGTGACGAGGCCTTCAGCAAACACCTGAGCGCGCTCGGTGATGTGTACGTGAACGACGCCTTCGGTACGGCTCACCGCGCCCACGCCAGCACCACCATCGTGGCGAAGTTCTTCCCCACCGCCAAGCTGTTCGGTTACCTCATGCAGGCCGAGATCGACAGCGTGGGCAAGGTGCTCGGTGCCCCCCAACGCCCCATGACCGCCATCGTGGGCGGCAGCAAAGTGAGCAGCAAGATCGATGTGCTGCAGAACCTGATCGGGAAGTGCGACGAGCTCATCATCGGTGGCGGTATGGCCAACACCTTCGTAAAGGCGCAAGGCGGCCACACCGGCGCCTCCCTGGTGGAAGACGACCTGCTTGACACCGCACGCGACATCATCAAGGAGGCGGCGGCGAAGGGCGTGAAGCTGCACATCCCCACCGACGCCGTGGTGGCCGATGCCTTCGCCGAGACCGCTAATACCGACCAGTGTGCCGCCGACGCAGTTCCCGATGGTTGGATGGCCCTGGACATCGGCCCCAAGAGCATCGACGCATTCCTCGCGGCCATCCTGCGGAGCAAGACGCTGTTGTGGAACGGACCCATGGGTGTTTTCGAAATGAAGCCCTTCCAGCAAGGCACGGTGGCCATCGCACAAGCCGTGGCCGACGCCACCAGCAAGGGAGCATTCTCGCTAGTCGGTGGTGGTGACAGTGTGGCTGCCGTGAATCAATTCGGGCTGGCGGACAAGATCAGCTACGTGAGCACTGGCGGTGGGGCCATGCTGGAATACCTGGAAGGCAAGGTGCTGCCGGGGATCGCGGCGGTGCAGGGGTGATAAGGTCCGCGGATCCGCAAGAGCGCGCGGAAACCCTATCTTTATATCGCCTATCAGGCTGCCCGACATTCGGGTAGTGGTTGGTATGGCATAACAAGCACACCCCTCAATTGGCATCATCAGGATCGTTCAACAAGCGCGAAAAGGAGAAAAAGCGCCAGCAGAAACACGAAGAGAAGGAGCGCCGCAAGGAAGAGCGCAAGGCCAACGCCAGCGGTGGTGGCTTGGATAGCATGCTGGCTTACGTCGACGAGAACGGGATGATCACAAGTACCCCTCCGGACCCCACCAAACGCAAGGAGGTCTCTCTGGAGGATATCGAGATCGGTGTGCCGCGCCGCGAGCACGAGGAGGTGAGCAATGAGCATACCGGCCGGATCGATTTCTTCGATACCTCGAAGGGCTTCGGTTTCATCAAGGAGGACGGCACCCAGGAGCGCTACTTCGTACACGTGAGCGGGTTGTTGGATGATGTGACGCAGAACGACAAGGTAATCTTCGAGACCGAACGCGGCCCACGCGGGATGAACGCCGTGCGCGTGCGGAAAGGTTGAACGTGCTTCCTTCGCCCTTCAACCGGGCTCTTGAACCGTACGCATGCGCAGCCTCGCTGGTCGTTACGAACTTCATCCCATCGTCGCGGAGGACAAGGTGTACATCCACCGTGGACTCTCGCACCCGGATGTGGTGCGGCACTATGCGGTAAGCTACCCGACACTGGAGGCTACGCAGGAGCAGATGGATTGGTACGCCTTGATCGCGCGCGAGGGCACCGGAAAATGGTGGGCCATCCGTGCCACGAGCGACCACACCTTCTGCGGTGCCATCGGCATCAACAACATCGTTGCACAGCACCGGCGTTGCGAGCTCGGTTTCTGGCTATTGCCGGAGCATTGGCGCCATGGCATCATCTCCGATGTGCTTCCCCTGGTGATCCACCATGCATTCCAAGTGCTGGGCCTGCATCGCATCATGGCCGAAGTGGAAACGGAGAATAGCGCGAGCGCACGCGTGCTTCAGCGTGCTGGCTTCGTGCATGAAGGCACCTTGCGCGATTGCGAGGTGAAGGATGGCCGACTCATCAGCCTGGATGTCTACGCACGTTTGGCTACCGATCGATGAAACGCTACGAGGACACGCTCTTCACTGGTGCGGATCTGCAAGCGGAGAGCTTCGCTGGTGCGGAGTTCGAGCGCTGCACGTTCCGCAACGGGCGCTGGATGGAAGCCGACCTGCGGAAGTCGGTCTTCATCGAATGCGCCTTTGAGCAGTGCGACCTCAGCAATGCCCAAGTGGATCGCACCGGTTTCCGGCAAGTGATCTTCCGTGGCTGCAAGTTGCTCGGCATCCCGTTCGACCGGAGCCATCCGTTCTTGTTGGACTTCGGGTTCGAGCAATGCCGGCTGGACTTCGCCATCTTACGATCACTTGCATTGAAGGACACGACCTTCAAGCACTGTTCGTTGGTAGAGGTCGATCTCAGTGGCGCCGACCTCCGCCAAGCCGTGTTCGATGATTGCGACCTGGCTGGTGCGGTCTTCGACGAGACGGAACTTTTCGGAGCGGATCTACGCACGGCCCGGAACTTCATGATCGATCCCACGAGGAATCGCATCAAGGGTGCCTACTTCGACCTGCATGGGTTGCCGGGCCTGCTGGCCCAGTACGGCATCAAGGTGGCATTGTAAGGGGGCGTATCTTGGCGTGACTATGAACGTCTATGCCTTCATCACCCCTCTGGTGATCGTGTTGCTGCTGTTGGAGATCGCTTACAGCACGGTCGCACGAAAAGGCGTCTACGACTTCCAGGATACCATCACCAACCTCGGCACCGGGATCGGCAACCAGTGCATCAATCTGGTCGTGGCCTTCTTCGTGTACACCTGGTACGGCTGGCTCTACCAGTTCGCCCCTTGGCAGATCCCCACCACGTGGTACAGTATGCTCGGACTGTTGATCATTTCCGACTTCGTGTTCTACTGGTTCCATCGCACGGGGCACCGGGTGAACATCTTCTGGGCCGCACACATGCCCCATCACAGCAGTGAGGAAATGAACCTGTCGGTGGGTCTGCGCGCCAGCTTCACACAGCGGCTGTTCCAGTTCCTCTTCTTCGATTGGATATTGGTGCTCATCGGATTCTCTCCCGAGCAGGTCTACGCCGTGGCAGCCGTCCACCTGTTGCTCGCCTATTGGCACCACACACGGTTGATCAAGCGCATGGGCTGGTTCGAACGGATCTTCGTGGCGCCTGCGCACCATAGGGTCCACCATGGGGTGAATCCGCAGTACATCGACAAGAACTACTCGGAATTCCTCATCATCTGGGACAAGCTCTTCGGCAGCTTCGAGGACGAGGATGAGGAGGTCTGCTATGGCATCACGCATCCGCCGCGCACGTGGGACCCCCTCTTCATCAACTTCCAGTTCTGGCGGCAGTTGTGCAGCGATGCGTGGAACACCCGTAGCTGGTGGGACAAGTTGCGCATCTGGTTCATGCCAACCGGCTGGCGCCCGGCCGATCTGCGCTCC